>JAGXSS010000102.1 GCA_018334055.1 Peptococcaceae bacterium | reverse complement strand
AAGTTGGACCGAAGGAGTCTACCCTCAATCTAATCTCTAACCTCTAATCTCTAACTTCTAGTTCGCTCGACTTGCATGTATTAGGCATGCCGCCAGCGTTCGTCCTGAGCCAGGATCAAACTCTCCGATAAATTCTTACCGAAAAGCGATTGGCTCGCTTCGAAGTTACATTTTTTTGTTTTGTCAGCATGCTCGCGCATGCCAACGTCATCACTGCAATCTCAACTACTCAAGCTCGCGCCTAAAGTGTCTTGACTGCTCGTCTGCATTGTTCAGTTTTCAAGGCTCAAGTTTTTGCCGTTGTTCGCGGCGACGTTTGTAATCATACCACGCTCAATCTACTTCGTCAACAAGCAATTTTATGTCATTTTCTTGCAGAACCGATTGTTCTGTATCGGACACTGGCTCGCTTGAGGACGCTCCGTTACTATAGCATGACTTCTTCCTCAGATGCAAGCGTTTCTGTTATGATAAGCACAGAGAATTTAAGGAGGTTAGGTATGTCGCCATTACTCGCCCAAGCGCAGGCATTAGCGCCGGAGATCGTATCTATAAGAAGAGATCTGCACAAAAACCCGGAACTGGGTTTTGCGGAGCATCGCACCGCGCAATTAGTCGCCGATTACTTGACCAAACTGGGGCTTGTCCCGCGAATAATGGCCAACACTGGCGTTGTCGCCACTATCAGCGGCCAGAGACCCGGCAAGACCATAGCCTTGCGGGCCGATATGGATGCTCTGCCGATCACCGAGCAGGCGGACCATGAGTACGTATCTACCACCACCGGCCTCATGCATGCCTGCGGCCACGATGGCCATACCGCCATCCTCTTAGGTGCAGCCAAGTTACTGGCCACGAACAATGATTTTCCGGGGAATGTGAAGCTCATCTTTCAACCGGCTGAGGAAGGGCCCGGGGGAGCCATGCCCCTCATTAACGAGGGAGTCCTAGAAAATCCCACCGTGGATGCGATTTTTGGCCTCCACCTAGGCACCTTTGTGGTGCATGCCGGTCAAATTGCCCTGCGCGAGGGCCCGGTGTGTGCGGCCCCTGACACCATCACCATTGTCGTGCGCGGCAAGGGTGGACACGGCGCGCATCCCCATCTCTCGGTAGATGCGGTAGTCGCCGCCGGCCATGTCATAGTCGCTCTGCAGACGATCGTGAGTCGAGAAATTGACCCTCTATCAGCAGTGGTCTTAAGTCTGGGAACTATCAATGGGGGTTACCGCGAAAATGTCATCGCCGATGAGGTTATCATCAAGGGTACCGTGCGCACCCTGTCCCCCGAAATACGCGCCACCATGCCTATGCGCATTGAGCGCGTCATCAGGGGAACGTGCGAGAGCCTGCGCGCCGAATACACATTCTCTTACGAGATGGGCTACCCCGTCCTCATCAATGACCGCGACATGACCAACCTGGCCGAAAAGGTAAGCCAAAGAGTCCTCGGACCAGAAAACACCCTGCGCGCTACCCATCCTTCGATGGGCGGCGAGGACTTTAGCTACTTTGCCGAAAGGGTGCCCGCCTGTTTCTTTTACCTAGGGGCCTTAAACGCTGAGAAGGGCTGCCACTATCCCATTCATCATCCCAAATTCAACTTTGACGAGGATGCCATACCGGTCGGCATGGCCATGCTCGCCGAAATATGCCTTGAGTATCTACAGGTTAGCGCAACACATGTGTAACCCCCACCAGTACAAAGGCCCAAGGTAGACCAAAGTACCCCGCGAGCAACACTGTAAAGGGGTTAACCGGCACAGAGGTAAAAAAGAACTGTCCGGTGACGTTCATGAGCAGTACCAGTAACGCCCCCCATGCAGCCATACCAGCCAATCTCAACAGGTACTTCACGGGCACTACCAAGGCTCTAGCCACCATGTACGCCAAAACCACCAAAAAAAGTCCGGCAATGACTGTGTTTACATTAAGAAAATCTCCCCACTGGCCCATATACTCCCCCTCCTCCTTAAAGCTTATTCGCAGGAGTTAGGAGGCATGCTGATGAGTTTAGGCCTTGGCTACGAGCCTGTTTGAGTAAGTACATGTAGCGCTTTTCCGCCGCTTGACTGACATATACGGCATGGTCAATTAGGTCTAGTTCAGAAACATGGTCAAAATACTGCTGCGCGGCCAACCATTCTTTATGAGCATTGTCAATCAGGGCGAGCATATCAGCGGTCGATTTTTCATCGTCCGACATACTCGCCCCACCAATGCCATTCCCTAGCGTATTTATCATATTGACAAAAAAATTGTTTGGCACGGCAAACCCTCCTTCGCCTTTCTAGAAGGAGTATTGCCTATTTTTGTTGTATGCATTCTATGTTCTATACTTCGCGGCGGTTTTCTATGGCCCGGGCTAAGGTCAACTCGTCGGCGTATTCCAGATCGCCACCGACAGGTAGACCATGCGCCAAGCGCGTCACCTTAATTGCTAGGGGTTTTATCAAGCGCGCCAAGTACAGGGCGGTGGCTTCCCCTTCGATGTTGGGGTTAGTGGCCAGAATGATTTCTCTGACGGTGCCTCTTTCTAGGCGATATAGTAGTTCGCGTATTTTTAGCTCTTCCGGGCCGATACCATCCATCGGTGAGATCGCCCCGTGCAAGACATGGTAGAGGCCCCGAAAGTCATGCGTGCGCTCAATGGCCGCCACATCACGCGGGTCCTGGACAACGCATAGCAGTTCTTCCTTTCTCCCGGACTGTTGGCACAAGGGGCATAATCCTCCAACGGCCCAGTTGAAGCACTGCTGGCAGTAACCCACCTTCTCCTTCGCTTCGGCAATGGACAGAACCAGCTCCGCTATCTGTGCTTTTTCACGCGATAATAAGTAAAAGGTTAGGCGTTGCGCTGTCTTGGGCCCGATACCGGGCAGACGGGCCAACTCCGCGATCAATTTGAGAATCGGCTGGGGGTAACTATGCACGAGGCACTAAAAGAGGCCAGGTGGCAACTTTAGCCCCGACGTCACCTTGCCCATTTCCGCATTGACCATCTCCTCTGATTTGCGCAAGGCCTCGTTAACAGCGATGATAATTAAATCCTGGAGCATCTCGATGTCATTTGGATCCAGGGCCTCGGGATTAATTATGATTTCCTTGACTAGTTTGCCTCCGGTCACCACTGCCTTGACCATGCCGCCTCCTGCGCTCGCTTCAATGGTGCGTTCGTTGAGCTCTTCCTGCATTTTGAGCATACGCTCCTGCATTTTTTGGGCGGCCTTCATCATGTCCTTCATATTTCCCATGTATATTCCCCCTCGTACTAATTGTCTTCTACTATGGTGCCCTGAAATATCTCGAGCACCTGCTTTATCTGCTCCTCGTGCTGCAAGGGTGCTGTGTTGGGCTCGCTACCTGGCATTTTAATCTGCACCTCTACGACCATATTCATGACTTTAGCGAACGCTAGTGCCACTTGTTCGAGTTCACTAGCCGCGTTCAAACGCTTAAAAGTGTGCACATTGTTATCTTTCATCTGCAGTATGACGATGTTCCCCTCCATGCGCAGCGGAGTGACCGCACCGAGGGTGGCCCCAGTAAGTGGGGCTTTTTGCTTGACTATTTTTAGAACATCTGGCCAAGCCCTAAGCAATAAGGCTACGCTCCCGCTGGCGGTTGTACTCACAGGCAGCGGCTCAACTTCTTCCTGCTTTACGGGTACAGGCTTCTTGCGAGTGATATATTCTGGGCGTTCGGGGCTATTCTCATTGATCACGGGTTCTTCTCTTGCCGGGACAAAGCCCGTCTTACCGGTCATAATGCCGGACTGCTTCAAAAACATCACTTCTAGACTGAGTTGTTGGTGTGCTCCGTATCGGAGTTCGCTTTCGGTGGTTAAGGCCGACTCAATCACCGGGGCGATACTTGACCCCATGGCCTTGGCTATGGCCGCGAATGACGCGACTTGGGCGGGCTCGTAACCAAGATCGACTAGCAAGGGCGGAGAATGCGCCGCTAACAGGAGGATGCGCAGAGTGGCGATATAGGAGGAAAGAAGTTGCTGAGCTTCGCGCCCACGAGAAATTTCTTCGTTCAGCTCTGCCAAAACTACCGCCAAATCACCCTTGGTCAAAGCTTCTAAGAGGCGCAAAAAAGTCTCCGTCGGCACTCTCCCGGTCACATTTTCAACATGCTCCAAGTCGATGCGCCCACCCGGCCCGATGTGCGCTATGCACTGCTCAAGTATGCCCAAAGCATCGCGCATGGCCCCACTGGCCTGGATAGAAATGAGTCGTCTGGCGGGAATGGCGATCTCGACTCCCTTAGCATTGGCCACTTGACTAATTCGCTCGCCAATGGCCTCGGCCTGGATACGGCGAAAATCAAAGCGCTGGCAGCGCGAGATGATGGTTGCGGGCAATTTGTGGGGCTCGGTGGTGGCCAGAACAAACAGAACATGAGATGGTGGCTCCTCGAGAGTCTTGAGCAAGGCGTTAAAAGCCTCGGGCGTCAGCATATGTACTTCATCTATTATGTAGACCTTGTAACGCGATTTGCTTGGAGCATACTTGACGTTTTCCCTAAGTTCGCGAATTTCATCGATGCCCCGATTCGAGGCGGCATCTATTTCAAAAACATCTAGGCTGGTGTTTTGCCCAATGCCCACACACGACGAACAGGCCAAGCAGGGCTCGGGCGTTATCCCCACCTCACAATTGACAGCGCGCGCGAAAATCTTGGCGACGCTGGTCTTGCCTGTGCCGCGAGGGCCTGCAAAAAGCAAGGCATGTGGTACGCGACCCGCCTTAAGCATGTTAGTTAACGTCCTCTTTACATGTTCCTGACCAACCACGTCGGCTAGCGCTGTCGGACGCCACTCGCGATACAATGTCTGGTATGCCAACGCCACACCTCCCAACAATCTTCAGCCCACTTTTATATTTCCCATCGGCTAAGCAATTCCCTGCTTAGTTACGAAAAAGCCGGGACATAATGTCCCGGCCACAATAAATGGCCGCGCCCTGTCTTCGACAATCACTTCCGGTTGTAACCAAAGCAGTTAGCTCGAAGCAGGCTACCCGACGGCACACAAAAGTGTCCACTTACCGCTGCTTCCTTCCGGACCTGACGGGGTTCATGAATTTTTGTTGCGTCGGACCCACTTGTCAACACCACTTACTAAGGGCAAACACCACAAATGAAGGCCTCAAAACAGGCTTCTGCCCT
>JAGXSS010000101.1 GCA_018334055.1 Peptococcaceae bacterium | reverse complement strand
GCCGCGCCCTGTCTTCGACAATCACTTCCGGTTGTAACCAAAGCAGTTAGCTCGAAGCAGGCTACCCGACGGCACACAAAAGTGTCCACTTACCGCTGCTTCCTTCCGGACCTGACGGGGTTCATGAATTTTTGTTGCGTCGGACCCACTTGTCAACACCACTTACTAAGGGCAAACACCACAAATGAAGGCCTCAAAACAGGCTTCTGCCCTGCTACAGCGGATTGCAGGTTCAGGGCACCGCTAACTCCCCGCATAGCGCGGCCAAAGCAAAACATTCGGTTTGCACAATTGTGCATCCTAAAGCGAACAAAGTCAAGTTGAAAAAATATCTATCTCCCGGTAACCGCTGGGAAGAACAATGGCTCGCCATGTTTTTCTACCCCGAATTCTTTGATAACCTTTTGCGCTTGGGTCGAGAGCATAAAATTAACGAAGCGAGCCGCCCCTCTGGCGTTGACCTTGGGAAAGCGCTCCGGGTTTACCTGCATGACATGGTAGGGGTTCATGAGTGCGGGGTCCCCCACCACTAATATCTCTAGCGTTAAATTGGCGCGGTGGGCGAGAAAAGTGCCGCGATCAGTCAGCACATAGGCCTGTCGTTCATCGGCTATCGACAAGGTCTGGCCCATGCCGGTTCCCGACTCAATGTACCATTGCCCGGCTGGCGCTACGGCTACCTGCGCCCAGAGGGCTAACTCTTTTTTGTGGGTTCCGGAGTCGTCGCCCCGGCTGACGAAGGGACTCTGTTTTTCGGCAATGCTCCTTAAGGCCGCCCCTGCATCGCCACCGCCGCGCACCCCGGCCGGGTCAGCCTTTGGACCGACAATGACAAAATCATTGTACATGACGTACTGACGGTTGATGACTGCTCCGCTCGCGACAAGCTTTTGCTCTGCTTCCGGGGAGTGCACCAAGAGGACATCGGCTTCGCCCCGCTCGCCCATGGCTAAGGCCTTGCCCGTGCCTACGGACACGGTCTGTACGGTAATCCCTGTTTCCTTTTCAAACAGGGGAACTAGGACTTCCAGTAAGCCGGAGTCCACCGTGCTGGTCGTGGTTGCTAAAATAAGCGGCTGTCGCGGGGCGCAGGCCGTGAGCGAAAGCACCAGCAGTAGCACGGCAAGTAGCGGTACAACGATTTTCTTGACCATAATCAAAACCTTCTCTCTCTCAGTGTTAAATGTGAAGCACCTCACAAGTGCTCTCTAGTGGCTACTTCTACCCTCGAACCCTCTTCCCCTCTAAGGCATATGCTGATACCACTTCACAAGGTAAAGGAGAGAGGGCCATGGATTTTTCGCTGATTAGCGCCGTGGTGTACCCACAGGTAACCGCCGTGCGCCATAAACGGGGTCGGGTGCGCATGAACAGACTGTTGCGGCGCAAAGTGAGAGAGTTGCTTCGCCTGCAGGAGTATGGGCGGCGTGATGTCTCCGTCTGGGGGGACAATGTTACTGAGCTGAGTGCCAGCGGCATTTTGAGCATCGTGATGAATGTTTACGCTTATCGCCGTCAGGCGGCCCATGGTCTCACCTTGCGCGATAGCGTAACGATGAATGTCCAGAGTGGCCATAACTACCGTCTCGCGGAACTGTTTCGACCGGGCGCTGACTACATAACGCCAATCAGTGAGGAGATTAAGCGCCAAATCAAGGAGCGCGACCTCCCGCTCATCGCTGAGTTTAACCAAATCAAGCCAAATCAGCCTTATTTTTTGCGTGAGGACAATTTAGTCATCTATTTTGCTACCTATGAGTATACCCCATACTATGTCGGTCTGCCAGAGTTCCCCATCCCCTTCACCATGCTGCGCTCCCTCATTGATGAAAAAAGCCCCCTCTACCGCTTCTTGCCACCGGTTTGACGGCCAATCCATCCCCTCTCTAACTGCACAAAAGCCCCTGATAGCGTGTTATAATCCAGACATGCAGAGAAAGGGGCGCCTTTGTGCGGAATTTTATAATATTGGTCATTGTGCTGATTACTCTCGTTTTTTCGGGTTGTACCCAACCCAAGAAAATTGCCGAGCCGGTGAGACCGCCCATTGTCGCCAGACCGTCGAGCCCTAATTTCCATATCTTTACCAACTTCGAAGAAGGTTTTACCCTCAAGTATCCCACCGAGATGGTCCCCGACCTAGGTCTGGCCGCCGTCCGCACTTTGCTCCGCAGCGAAAAGGCGCAGGTCCAAATCTTTGTGGAGAGAAAGACTAACGCCGACACTTATATCAGCTACAGCAATGCACCTATCCTTTCCGGCGGCGACCCGGTGCGCATCATCCGCCGCGGCGTATCGACCATCCATGCCCGCACCGTCCATCAATTGTGGTGGAGGCGGCCATCCCTCGTTAAGGTAGCCAACGACATGCCCTACTACGCCTCGGTGGATATCGTTTCGGGCCCGCGCCTCACCTACAGCCTCTTTTTTCAAGCCAAGGAGTTGCGCGAGCTGGAGCGGATTGTTCCGGCCATGGTGCATTACTTTAGGCCGATTCCGGCCGGTGGCGAGGCCCCCACTGTGGTGCTGCCGAGGGCTGCCCAGCGTGCGGCCGCTCTCTCCCCTGCAGCGGAGGAGCTACTCAGCCAATTAACCAACCGTAACAGACAAGCATGGGGGTTGTTTGAGCCGAGCTTCCCCGGCGACCCCTCTGTCCTGCATCGCCTTGAGCAGCGCCTAGACTACTTCTTTCGCTATATTTTGCTTTACAGTGACTTTTCTTCGGGGATGCCGGGTGCGCGTCTGGCTCATACCGCCAAGGAAGGCCGCATACCGGTTTTGACTTTGCAAACCTTTGTTCCGCGCTTGGGGGGAGCTCTGCCCCTCACCTACGCCCTCCTTTCCGGGCACCATGATGCCTGGCTCAGGCAGTACGCCCGCGATGTAGCCGACTTTGGGCAACCCGTGTTGTTTCGCTTTAACAATGAGATGAATGGCGACTGGTGCGTATATTCGGCCTACCATAGCAGCAAGGACGCCAGTCTCTATGTGGCCGCCTACCACTACCTGTACCGCCTTTTTGCCGAGGAAGGCGCAAATAATGTGCTCTGGGTGTGGAACCCCCACGACGGCAGCTATCCCCCTTTCAAGTGGAATGACAAACTCCTCTACTACCCGGGCGACGCCTATGTGGACATCGTGGGGCTGACCGGGTACAATGCCGGCACCTACTACCCCGGCGAAAAGTGGCGTGGTTTCCGCGAGATCTACGACCCCCTCTACGCCAGTTACAATGCCCTGTTCCCCCACAAGGCTTTGATGATCACCGAGTTTGCCTCTAATTCAGTGGGCGGAGACAAGGTGGCGTGGATCAATGAGGCACTCTCTAATATGCACCGCTACCCCCGCATCAGCGTCGCCATCTGGTGGAACCATGCCGACTTTCATGGCACCATCCCGGCACGGCGCTACTGGCTGGATGAAACGCCGGAGACATTGGCAGCTTTTAAAAATGGACTTGCCTCTTTTAGGTAACTAGGATTTCTTTCGGTTGCCAAAGCATAGAGGGAAATCTCTCTATCTGTCGAATATATGACTACTAACGAGTAAAGGAGGGCGTACATTGCAGGAACAAATACGGACAGTCCTAGAGAGGCTAAAGCAAGCGGGCGTCGATTATGCCGACATTAGGGTGAGTGAAATTGTCGAGGAGGGCATTTCTACCGAAAATGGCAAGGTACAGAATTTGAGCACCAATCGCACCAAAGGCTACGGAGTGAGGGTAGTAGCTCTGGGCAGCCTCGGCTTTGCCGCCTCGCAGGAATTTGAGCACATGGAGCAGACCGCCCTCGAGGCTCTGCGCATCGCCAAGGCCAGCCAGGTGGCCCAGCGGCAGCCGGTGCGTCTTTCCCCCAAGGAGGCGGTGGTGGACCACTACGCGACTAAGGTGGGCATCGACCCCTTCACCGTGCCTAAGAGCGAAAAACTAGACCTGCTCTTTCGCGCCGAAGCGGCCATGCGCGAGGCGGCCCCCACTTTGTTTAAGACCGTGGGCAATATGGATTTTCGCCGCGAAGAAAAGCTCTTTATGGACACCGACGGCTCAGTTATAACCCAGACCCTTTACGAATCAGGCGGCGGTATAGAGGCCATCGCCGTCAGCCCAAAGGAGATGCAAAAGCGCACCTACCCCAACTCGTTCCGCGGCAACTTTGCCACCGCCGGCTACGAGTTTGTCCTCGCCATGGGTTTAGTGGAAAATGCCCCACGGGTAGCCCGCGAGGCGGCCATGCTCATCGCGGCGGAGGAATGCCCCAGCGGTCTGTTTGACCTCATCATCGACGGCTCGCAGTTGACCCTGCAAATCCACGAGAGCATCGGTCATCCCATCGAGCTGGACCGAGTGTTTGGCTACGAGGCAGGCTATGCCGGAACTAGCTTTTTGAATCCCGCCATGGTGGGCTTTCAGTACGGCTCAAAGCACGTTAACGTCGTCGCCGATGCCACCGTGCCCGGAGGCCTGGGCACCTTCGGCTACGACGATGAGGGAGTAAAGGCCCAGTCCACGCCCATCATTACGCAGGGAATTTTTCAAGGCTTTGTTTCCTCACGCGACACCGCCGCGGTGCTCGGGCAAGAGTCAAGCGGCACCGCTCGCGCTGACGGTTGGCGGCGCATACCCATCGTACGCATGACCAATATCAACTTGCTGCCGGGCGACTTTGAGCTTAACGAGCTGATCGCCGGAGTCGAGGACGGCCTCTTGCTCTCGGCCAACAAGAGCTGGAGCATTGACGACAAGAGGCTCAACTTTCAGTTTGCCTGCGAAATGGCGTCAGAAATTAAGGGCGGGAAGCTCACCGGCAAGATCTATCGCAATCCAATCTACACCGGCATTACCCCAGAGTTTTGGAACAGCTGCGACGGAGTGGCCAACGAGAAGTACTGGCAGATGTTTGGCACCCCTAATTGCGGCAAGGGAGAGCCGGGTCAGGTGGCCCATGTCGGGCATGGCTCGGCGCCTGCTCGCTTCAGAAAGGTAAAGGTAGGTGTGGCTGATGTTAAGTAAGCGCAGTCTCTATGACATCATCGACCTGGTGCTGGCCGAGGCCAAACCCTTTGACGCCCGCGTTTTGGTCAACGCCGGCACCCAGGGACTTACCCGCTATGCCAACTCCGAAATACATCAATCCGTGTACGAGGACGCCACTGAAGTGACCATCACCATTACCACCGCCAACAAGCGGAGCGAAACCAAAACCACGGCCTACGACGAGGCCAGCCTCAGGGAAGTAGTGCGCGACCTAGTGCAGAACTTGACTTTCTTGCCGGAGGGAGAGGAGCAACCAGCCTTAGTCGAGGGTCCTCCCCTCATCGAGACCGAGTTGTGGTCGGCCGGGCTCGAGGAACAGTACACCGTAGAAAAACGCGCTCAACTCATTAAGGACTGCCTAGATACCCTCGATTCCAATCACTTGGCCTACGGCGCACTCACCTACAGCGTGGGCCACTTGGCCTTTGGCAACTCGCGGGGCATCAAACGCTTTGCGCGCACTAACCGAGTAAACTTTTCCGCCTTGGTGGCCGCCAGCGCAGGTGGATCAGGCTTTGCCAAGATTACGGGGTCGCATCCCGGCAAGCTTGATGTCTTTGCTGCGTTCGCCCGAGCCCGCCAAAAAGCCCTCTTAAACAAAGACCCCATCGACCTCGAGCCGGGGGCCTACACAGTGATTCTCGAGCCCTTGGCGGTTTCGGACTTGATCAGCTACATGAGCCTCATCGCCTTTACCGGCAAGAGCGTGCAGAACCAGGCCAGTTTCCTCACCGGTAAATTGGGGGAGAGGGTCTTTGACCCGCGCCTTAACCTCACTGACGACTACACCGACGAGAACACCATGCGCCTGCCCTTTGACTTTGAGGGAGCCGCCCGCACCGTGGTAGACATCATCTGCGCAGGCGTGCCCACCGGTCTTACTCACGACGGGCAGAGCGCTAAGAAGGCCGGGGTGCCAACCACCGGCCACTCGGTCAATATGCCCAACTACGGCGGCCTGCCCATCAACTTAGTGATGACGCCTGGGGAGAAGAGCCTGGCCCAGATTATCAGTGAAAGCGACCGGGCCCTCTTGGTCACCCGCTTTCATTACATGAACCCGGTCAATCCCCGCCAGGGGCTTCTCACCGCCCTGACCCGCGACGGCTTCTTTAAGATTGAAAAGGGCCACATCGTGGCCGCCGTCAAAAACATGCGCTTCACCGAGAGCATGCTCGTGGCCCTGAACAATGTTGTCGAGATAGCCAGCGACCGCGAAGCCACCCCCAGCTTCTTCGCCAATCACTACGTGCCCGCGCTTAAGCTGAAGGATTTTCACTTCACCGGCAAGACCCAGGCCTAAGGCGCATACAAAAAGGCTCTTGAGCGTCTCAAGAGCCTTGATTTTTTATGGCGGAGAGGGAGGGATTCGAACCCTCGTCGGGGTATAAACCCGAACACGATTTCCAGTCGTGCGCCTTAGACCAGCTCAGCCACCTCTCCGTGGCTCGCGCCTTCGCGGGAAGAAAAATAGAAGAATAAGTGGCGGAGAGAGTGAGATTTGAACTCACGGAACGGGTAACCGTTCACCCGCTTTCGAGGCGGGCGCTTTCAACCACTCAGCCATCTCTCCGTTACTTGCTTTGCCGCAATTCCTTGAAGAACTCTTTTAGCAAGCTGCCACACTCGGCAGCCAACACCCCACCCACCACCAGAACCCGGTGGTTGAGCTGGTTGGTACTAAGAACATCCATCACCGAACCGGCCACCCCCGCCTTAGGGTCAGGGGCACCATACACTAAGTGGGGAAGTCTCGCCAGCACCATAGCTCCGGCGCACATCAGGCAGGGCTCGAGGGTGACATAGAGAGTGCAATCGAGGAGCCGCCAGCCGCCCAAGGCCAAGCTGGCCTGCCTGATGGCGAGCATTTCAGCATGGGCCGTAGGGTCGTGACCTGTTTCGCGCCAATTATGCCCGCGACCGATGATCTGACCATGACGAACGACTACCGCCCCAACTGGAGTTTCTCCTAGCTCATAAGCTAGGCGAGCTTCGGCCAGGGCCGCGCGCATAAAATGCTCATGCATCATGCTGCACCTTCCACAAACTGCCTAGCTAAGGAACTGCAAGCAGCCTTGAACTCTCTGGTGCACCCGGAGGGACTTGAACCCCCGACACGCGGTTTAGGAAACCGCTGCTCTATCCCCTGAGCTACGGATGCAAAATAAATGGCGCGCCCGGCAAGATTTGAACTTGCGACCACCGGATTCGTAGTCCGTTACTCTATCCAGCTGAGCTACGGGCGCAAAAA
>JAGXSS010000100.1 GCA_018334055.1 Peptococcaceae bacterium | reverse complement strand
CTGCTTGCGCGCAGCGCTTAATTAATGTACTCATAGCTTCACTCCTGTAGTTTTACTCGCGACACAATAAAGACCTGGATATGTATCCATGGATACATATCGCGCTAACGAAGCGGGCTCTTTTATGTCTATCGATGGAAAAACTGCTAGCATACTGCTTCAGCGCGGGCCTTTATCGATTCACCACCTTGTTCTCACTTGGTTCTGATGGATTCATGTATACATTCTAGCATGACGAGTGTCTTCCTGCAAGAAATTTTTGCGCTTGAAAGATTTTTTTGTGAATTTGACCCTAGGCCCACTGCTCTAGGTAAGCAGCTTTAGCGTTCTCTACATGCCTACGCGCCAGGAACTCTGCCAATTCGGCATCCCCCAACTCTATGGCATCAACGATGGCGCAATGCTCCTTCCACGCTGACACCTGTCGCGACGGTGAAGTGAGACTGATGCCGCGCAAGTTGCGAAGCTGGCCGGTAAACGATGCCACCAGCTGCTCGATGCGCGGGCTGCGGCTGGCCCGGATTAGAATAGAGTTGAACTCGGCGTGCACTGCCATGTACCCCGCCAAATTCTCCGGTAGCGGGCGCATCTTCTCTAGCTTTTCGCGCAACGCGGAAATGTCGTGGGGCGTGATGTTGTCTGCGGCTAACCGTAACGCCAGGCCTTCTAGGACGGCGCGGAGATTGTATATCTCTACGGCGTCCTCCTGCTTGAGACTGGAAACAATCGTACCGCGTCGCGGGGTCACGACAATGAGCGCTTCCTGCTCGAGCATGCGTAAAGCCTCGCGCACGGGTGTGCGGCTGACTCCTAGCTGCTTGGCTAATAGCGTGTCAAACAATCGCTCCCCGGAGGGCAGATGCCCCCGCAAAATGGCCGTACGTAGCTTCTCGTGCACAATGTCCCTAATTGGCCGCAGGTCTGTTATATCCACCGGTGTTAGTACTGACAATCTAAACAGCTCCTTGCAGCGTAAAATATACCTGCACACAGTATACCACTCGCTGCGGGAAAGCGAAAAGCAACCGCGTGTCGTAAAATGACATGGGGAAAATTAGCAGGAGCTCAGCAATGAATCCACTGCTTACAGGCAACGAGACCATTACCCGCGGCGCATATGAATATGCCGTGTTCGCTAAGATTCCGATGCTAGAGCCAAGTGACAGCCAGGAAGCCAAGGACTATGTCGGGCTTGGGTTAAGCATCAGCGAGCAGTTTGAGGAGAGGGTCATTCACCTCAAGGCATAAGGTAGTTTTAAGTGCCTCCACCTGTCTGCCGCCTTGCCTGCCGGCAGGCAGGACAGGCAGGCCTGTATGGCGGCTCCCAGGTCCCTGCCCCCACCTCTCGTGTAGCACGGCTTAGTTCATGTAGCAGTCTTTGCTACACTATTGCGCCTTCGTGGCACAACAACCCCATCGTTCCCTACAAGACCAGCTTGTTTGATATCTTCCTCTGATTCCACCCTTGGCTTTGTGCCCACGTCAGGTAATGGCTCCGCTCTTCTCCTTCATGAATCTCCCTCAGGAAACTTATAAAGCCGTGCAACCCTCCGACATCATCAAGAACAAATGCCCCATCCTTGTGAATGCATACCGGCCTATGCTGCTTCAAAACCGTCGCTTCTGCATCCGACAGCTCATCCTCTGTAATGTGACCCTTTTGCAGTAGGTCTCCGGCAGCCCTTTCCTTGGTAATGGCCACCGTCCAGTCATCCCCAAAATCATAGTTGTAGATTAGTTTGTGTGTTACAGGGAAACTACCATGGTCGATGCCTACAGCTTCGTCCTTGAAGGCCAAGACCCCTGCTACTTCAAGACGTTCAAGCAAGCTCTCTGTTCCACAATCCATCATCAGGGAATTACGCATTTCTTCCAGCGTTAAGGCCACAAGCGGAGTCCTTTTTACAACGCTCGGCCTAGCCTCATTCGTCACCTTACGCCGATTCATGTAGTCACTTAAGGGTTCCTTAACCTCGACCATTGGGAACCGCCCCATCAGTTGTCTGACATCATCCTGGGCCCACTCGTAATCTTCTGCACTTCCTTGAAAGGAGTATGGTCCTGTGTACTTCTTCTTGAGCCATGTCCTTATGCTCCCTTCTTGATAGTCGTCATCCCAAAAAAGAGCGTGCTCGCACTCGCTAGGGGGCTGAAACAATATACCCACCAAATCAGCCCATCCCTTCACAGTCGCACCCGTTAGCCTGTTATAGAGCTCCCCTGGCAGGATGAACCTGCGTAGATGAGAATTATGCCATCCAAAAAGCCTTTGTATGGCATAATGTAGATTGTGTAGGGGCATGTCTGATGGAATCAAGATATTTCTGCTGATTGCGTCACCTGTTGAGGATCCGCCGTATTGGCGCAGAACCGCTCTCTCCATGTCGTCCAAATGCTCGTCCTTTATCTCCAAACGGAGATGTACTGCGCTGAGCGTGCCCATTCCCCCAGTACGTTTACTTGTCATAATCTGTCCCCTCCATCTCAACTTGTTGTGTAGGACTTGTCTATTTCCTTGCCATGTAGACACCAAAAACGTCGCCAATGGGGACGGCAAACCGCCACACCCCGAGCTGTTGGATATCGTAGACGATAGCTCCATGCAGCAGTCCTTTGGCGGCAACCAGTACCCGTCCTACGCTCCGGGGCCTATTTAGCTACGATTCTTTAAGCCGGAAAAATTTTGCGCGGCACATGGACGACGTCTATAAACATGTCACCCCGGGGAACATGGGCCTTAATCGCACTGATGTTTGGGCAAAAGTAGCAAAAATAATCTCTTGGTGCCTTGAGCCAACTTCTTTGTCTTCAGGCAATTCTGCTTAAAACTCAAACCATATTAGGGTTTGAACAGGTTTGCCACGTTCCATGCGCAAAACAACGACGCGACCTATCTTGCAGAGGTGCAGGCCGTGGTTCTGCTCGGCTCTACCTCTTAAGAATTTCGGCCCTGTAACGCATTTCCCTGCAGCGATCTGTCGATTTGTATCTGCTGCGCCAGCTTGGGTGTAGTGAGTCGGCGGATGTCGCGAACCTCCGTCCCCTTAGGACACTCCCGTGCCCGCTAGGCTTCCTGAACTTGACCAAAGGCAGGGTTAAGAATCTGCAGAGCTGGCACTGGATCACGATTACTGCCGCCAAAATTGAGGGCAATACAATCATCGCCGACGCCTCCGACGAAGGCATGCATCGACGCTTCGATCTAGGAATGTGGTATCTGTCAACCCGACTTCCCGGGGGTTTAGTCTACCTGAATTAAGCCTGCAAGCTGCTGTGGCCAAAAACCATGGTGGTGAGCGTTAAGGAAAAGTCGGGACAGGAGCGGTTTTTCCCCTTGCTCAAGGGCCATCTCATGGATGCCGAAACGCACAGGCAATATGCACCCCGAGAAATGGAGTTCAGCAGTATCTATGCAGAAAAGCTTGAGCGATTACTTGAAAATATGAATTGGATGGAGTGGCATGCGCTACCTGCATTATATTGCGGCAACCACATCTTACTTAAACGCAAAACTAACACTGAGGCCCTTTAATAGAAAGGAGTTCTAAAACCCATGCTGTCCGCTCTATAGGTCATAGTTTATATTTGACGCTTACCTATTTGCTATTCACTTGTAATTCCGTGAAGTCGCCGGTCATCTGCAAGAATACAAAATATACCCATCCTAGCAGGATAATCACAACGGTCTATCCAATTATTGCATTACCACCTGTTCCGGTTTACAAGTAATTAAGCCACGAGATGTCGAACTTAAGGAGGCCCGCAATGTCCGATGATATTGCCCGCGCGCTGCACCAACACAACATAGCTAGCCGGTTAAATACAGAGAGCTTGCACAACGGCCTAGCTCGCATCGATGCCTTGCTTCGGGACCCTGCACCAGGTCTGTTCAGAAGCCCTGAGTTTTTATTGACTGCCAAGGCTCAAATTGAAGCAGCCCTCAAAGCCACCTATAATACGGCCAAGCTCGGAGTTCTCGTGCCGGTGGGCATGTGGGGCCTTACCACTGGGCTGGGGTTCCCTGATTTAGACATCAATCTCCTTGGCATCGGGCGACATCGCTTCTTTCTTTTTCACAGTGCTCTTGGCTTAGTCATACTTAGAAAATTCTATCTAAACTGGCTAGATTCTCAAGAACATCCCGAAGCCTGGTCAAACAGGGTAAGGCAAAAAATATCTGAAGCCATTCTCGGCAGCTTCGCCATAGGGGTGGGCGCGCATTTGCTTACAGATGTATTTCAGCCTAAGGCCGTGATCTTCCCTATCTTCGGTTCTTTGGTTAATGGTACACTCGTCGACGATAACATCTGGCTTTTGGGGAATTCACTTTGGGCATTTAAGATTGGCCATGATATCTTCTCACTAGTGCTTTCTGATGAACTTGCTTCTGCCAAGGCTTGTGTTAATCGAACATTTGGTCAAAAACTAGTGCTCCCAGCAGAATATCAGGAGGTGTTGGTGTGTTCCTAGCTGGTCTATCGACACTAAGCCGTGAAGAGCTCATACTGCTTTTGGCGCAAATGAAGGTTATGGATAGCTGGAATATAGTAAACACAGGCATACAAAGGACCGCGCATATTGTCAAACGAAGAGCATTTGAAGCCGTACAATTGGCAGCAGAAAGATTCCGTAAACCGGAAATAGGGGCCAAGATCGAGGAGTTCAACGCCAAGACAGAATGGAACTTTGATGTTGTCTCTCACAAGATTGAACAGGAGATCAAGACCCTATCCCAGTTAAGCACACTCGAACTACAGGTCAGACTTCGCATGAACCTAGTGGAACTTGCCAAAGTAGATCGGACTGTCAAAGATGTCGCACTTGCCAACGCCATTGTACATAGGGCTGCCAAAACCCTCAAAATTGATGTCCGACTATATCTAGATGCAGGCTCGCTCGAGGAAGACGTCGCTACGGCTATCGTGACCGGGATGATAACAGAACTTAAGAAGAAACTCGCTAGTCTTTCACCGGAAGAACGGCAGAAGTTCGAAGACTTACTGAGACAAGAAGTGGCACGCTTAACAGAGTCTGACCGCGAAGCCCTCCGTCGGGCTCTCGGGCTAGACTCTCTCACAGCCACGACCCTGCTCACCTTCCTCAAAACAACTTCCACTGTTGTAGCTACTCAACTACTCATCAGTAGTTTCAGCTTTGGCGCTTATCTCTTCCTGACCACCTTTATTAGGGCAACCTCTCTACTTCTAGGCATCACCTTCTCATTTGGGACCTACATGGCGGCCACATCTACCCTTGCTTTCCTGCTCTCAGCACCCTTTTTCTTGATCATGGCCGGAGTATCAGGTGGAGCACTCTTACGCAAGGCCGACACGCGAATTGACGACGAGTTTGCTAAGGTGTTGGTGCTCGTGGGGAGGTCGAAGATATCCAGTACGCCTCATCCCTAATTGGTCCCATTTGAAGAAATTTTCACGGGTAGTTGTTAAAAAAGTTGCGAAAGGTGAGGGTAATGAAAAACTATTACCAGACCTTAGGCGTACCGCATACTGAGTCCTCAGAAGGAATCAGGGTAGCGTTTAGAAAAAAGGCTAAACTATTCCATCCAGACGTCTGTAAGCTTCCTGACGCACATCAGCGTTTTATAGAGGTCGCAGAAGCGTATGAAATTCTCCGGGAACCGACCAGTAGAGCAAAATATGATGTCCTTTTGAAAGAGACGAGATCGGGAGCGTCTACTGACTTCAGCGTTCATCAGAAGAAGGCGCGTGAAACGGCCAATCATTACTCATCTGTAAGTCTAGACGATGTGTTAAGCACTATTGCAGCATTCACTTATGAGCTAGGCCGAGGGATTGTTCTAGGTGATAGAGATAAGCCCCAGGCTACATTTGGAGACTACGCCAGAATGGGATTCTACGGGCTGTTATTGATAGTCGCGATTGCAATTTCTTTCACTGGTGTCGGTACACTTCCGGGGATAGGTATGTTCTACATAGTATGGCACAGTGCCAGTAAGGATGGTCGTTTCTTGGGACTAGGACCATTCTTGGTGTCTACGCTGGTGACTGTCGCAGTGTTACTCTTTGTAGGGGCTGCTATCTTTAGTTAAATCATAACCCTACCACGTACACCAAGCCTGTTTCTGGCAATATAAAAGTGCACAGTTTGGCAACGAAAAGTGCAGAGTTGGCGGCTATAGAAGGAGCCAGCTGCTAGCGTCCTGAACAATACCCTCTTGAGGCTCAAAACTCAGGAGGTAGAGAGAGGAATGCTAACAGTGGCCCAAAGCAATTATATCAAGGACATTCGAGAAAACGAAGACGCCAATGTCAGCGAAATTGCCAGACGCCTGAAGATCAACTGACCAACAGCAACCTACTAAGCAAAGGGAACATCAGGTAATGGGAGCAGAACACGAGGAGCGTCTTAGGACCTGGCTTACGGAGGACCAGCTAAGACCGCGCAAGTACCGTCGTAAGACCCCAGTCTTATTCCGGCAACTCCAAGAAGAAGGCTCCTACACCGGCTCCGACCGAACCGTGCGGCACTACGTAAAAAAGATCAAGGTAGAGTTGGTCAGGAAAGAGCCCCATGCAAGGCTTGAGCACGCGCCCGGTGCAGCACAGGTGGATTTTAGAGATACGCTAACTGTTCTTGCTGGCGATGAGACCCACGAACGAGTAGCCCATAAACCAGTGATGAGCTTTCCATACAACTTCGAACTTGGAACTAGGACGCTAACGCCCTCATCGACCGGCTCATTCATCACTCACACATCCTAGCCTTTGCGGGCGAGAGTTTCCGATTTAAACAAGCTTTAGTACGCAGGAATTTCGTCCGATAACTTCCTTTTTCCCTGCCCCCTCGGGGGCAGGGAAGGCACAGGACGCTATGCACAAATTAGTTGCCAAACTGTGCACTTCCTACTTGCCAAACACATCCATCGCCCCTAGTGACGCGCTGAGCCAGATGCAGAGTCTCACAAAAAACGGGTCCGCGATATTGCAACTTCACAGCAACCCGTAGCGATTTCGTTATTCTGGGCAATCGGAAATTTCTCGAGGCACAAGAGTACCTGTCCCCTGCGTTCTGAGCCTGCTATGAAAGCCCACATTGTTCTGCTTCACCTCTACGCCCACATACCATAGGGCGGGGTGCACTACTCAAAGTCGGCCTCTCGCATGACGCTTTCCTTATCGCTATCTTCGCCATGTGGCCCACCCCCATTACTCATTCCCCCTTCAATTCGATGTTTGGGAGGGCTTCCCTGCTTGAGATTGAGAAGACATCTTCGTGCATCGGCACGCCATGAGCAGTGTTATCACATGGCATTCCATCACGCATTCTCTATGTCTCTTGGCAGGTTTCTCATGAATATTGTCGAATTCTGCATAGTTCAATCCTTGCTTTAACTGTCAGGGGGCTAGCTATGAAATTGTTTGATACAATTCCAGATAGGTTCTTCAACCTACTAGCATCACCTAACCGCGCGGTCTATGCCGAGGCGGTCTTACTGCTGTATGAGCATTATCAGGCAAACCAGTTTGGTATCCCCTATGAAATTATGCGTGATGGCTTCCAGGAACTAATCGAGACTATTGAAGAAACAGGCACGACCTTCGATCAGCCGGACGAGGAAGAGGCCCCCACAGAGTTCACCTCAGATACCGATCTGTTTAGATCCAAGGCCAATTTGCTGCTTCGGCAGCTAAAGAATTACGGGTGGATAGATATCGAAGACCGCGCCAATTACCAGCGGTTTATAGTCCTCCCGCATTACTCTAGCCGCTTGCTTGAGGTGTTAAAGGACCTATGCAATCACCGTGCTGTCGAATACCAACGATTCGCCTTTGTCACCTTCACCCTGCTTAATAGCAAGTCTGATCGCCCTGCCTATGCAATTCTTGAAGCCGAGGACACCACACGCAAATTTATTGGCGCGTTAAGAGAACTAACGAATAACATGCGCAACCATATGGATGAAGTCGTCAGGAAAACGTCCATACAAGAAGTCCTCGACTACCATTTTGGCGAGTACAAAACCAAGATTGTAGATCGCAGCTATCACCGGCTCAAGACTTCAGACCACGTCTCCCGTTATAGGCTCCGCATACTGGAGATTGTACAAAACTACCTAGCTGATCAGGATATTTTTGATGAGCTAGTGCTGAGTGGCCTGCAAGAAGATGTCTCTCGAGAAAAGGCTGGCGACCTATTGCGCTCTGCCCTTCTCTACATCGAAGAGGCCTACCGCAGCCTCGACGACACCTTATACCAAATTGACCTTCGCCACCACCAATATGTTCGCGCTTCCTTTGACCGTGCACGGTACTTAGGTCAATACAGCCAGGGGTTGGACAAGCGCCTCGGTCAGGTACTCGAATGGGCTGCGCAGAATGAATCTGCAGCCCTAGATGAAGCCTTTAGCCTAATCCGTATTAGTCAGGTTAACGAAGGCTCACTCCTTCCACCGCGCAAAAAACGCCAACCCTTAGAGCCCGAGCCCCCTGCCGTGGTGGTTATCCCCGAGGAGCTACGACAGCGTCAGCGAGACCTCAACCTGACCCGCATGAAACAGGCCATCACCAGAGAGAAAGTAACGCTCTATGTCCTAGAGCGCATGGGTGACCGTCAAAACATCTTCATGGAAGAGTTCGCTCCAGAGAGCGCAGAGGATTTCATCTACCTCGCATTTGTCTATCTTTATGGCAGTGACGGGAAGAGTGGCTACCAGATAAAGCGACAGCCCAACCACCCGATTGCTACCTCTAGTCGCTACAGCTTCAGTAACCATCAGATTGTTAAAGTTCATCCGAAGGGAGCTGGCACCTATGTTCGACGACCTCAGTGAAAACGACAAAGAACAGGTTCGAGACATTGTTAATCGCTTGTTAAGTGTAAATATCTTGGTAAAGGACACCGAGCCAGAACGTTATCAGTGGGCAAGGCGCCACAAGACTGTTCTAGGAGAGTTCTTCAAGGGCCTAGGCTGGAGCTTCGTGATGGATGACCGCCACGATTGCGTTTTTGTTCACTCACCAGAATCCATGCATAGGTTGCGGCTGACTAGAGACGAAAGCATCTGGATATTAGTCTTGAGGCTACTCTATCAGGAAAAACGTTCCGAGTTAGCGCTGAGCGAGTTCCCCGTAGCCTCTTTGCACGAAATCAGGGCCAAATATGCCACCTTCCAGATCCCCTTTGTCAACAAAACCAGGTTGCAGGACTTTATTAAATTGGCTGTACGGTATAAATTGCTGTCAACCATAGATGACGACATACGATCTGACGATTGCAGATTTACACTCTACCACTCTTTGCTCCATGCCGTAAGCGCAGAAAAGGTTGAGCAACTGTACCAAAGGATTAAACGTTATCTCGAGGACGGAGGCGCTCCCGATGAAGTGGCTGAAGAAGCTGAGACTAATTAACTGGCATTACTTTGCCGACGAAACACTAAACTTTGGCCAACAGACCATTATCACCGGCATGACCGGTGCCGGCAAATCAACAATAATTGACGCCATTCAAGTGCTGCTTGTAGCCAACCAACGCCAGATCAAATTCAATTCTGCCGCCCACGAAGATGCCAAACGCAGCCTCCTCAGCTATTTGCGCGGGAAGATTGGCAGCCACGAACGCACCTACACGCGAGAGAATGAATTTACCTCATATATAATTGCGGAGTTCCGCGATGAGAAGAAACGCGAGAGCTTCATCATCGGAGTTGTCATGGATATCCACCGCGACGACGCCATAGTGGAAGAATACTTTATTATTAATGACTGCAAGATGGCCGATCTCATTCTTCGCAGCCCAAACGGCAACTGGCGCACTCGCGAGGAGTTCCACCGCAGCCATGCTGGAAAGAACGCCATCTTCGAGCGCACCAAAACCGGCTACCAAAATGCTCTTCTCAACCGCATGGGGCAGCTCGAGAATCGCTTCTTTTCTGTCTTTTGCCGAGCACTTTCCTTTAAGCCCCTCGATGACATCCGGGACTTCGTCTATAATTTCATCCTCGAGAAAAAGGAGCTTCAGCTCGACCTTCTCAAACAGAACTTCGAGCTGCATGAAAAATACAAGCGAGATCTAGCAGACCTTGAAGAACGTCGGTCTAGTCTGCAGCATATAACCGATAAATACAATGCCTATCTCCAATACAGAGATACAGCATGGCTGCAACAATATGTAATCTTAAGCCTATATAGCAAATCGGCAGAAGACGTCCTCCATAGGGTTAGAGCATCGTTAGACAAGGAAACCGGACATTGGGCAAAAACCGAGGCTTTAGTCAACCTCACCAAACAAGATCGGGATAAAGCCGGTAGCAACCATGAGGCAGCATTAGATAAATTGAAGAGCCACGGTACCCGCCATATTCAGGACTCCCTCGAGCGCAGGATTGCCGAACAGCGCAAAACCTTAGCCGCGCATCTGAGTACACTCTCCACCATTACCGACATCATCAGGCGTGAGTCTGCACTCATCACCGAGCTTCTTACCCATAAGGGCAACAACGTGTGGCAATGGGAAGGGACCGATAAGGCTCAACTGGAGTCCATTGCGGGATGCCTGGCTGTCCTCCCCCCTACTAACGCAGATACGGCCCTAACAGAACAAATGAAAACTGCTGGAGCGTTCCTCGCTTCGCTTAAAAATCGTGCTGTCGAGAAGTCGGGGCAGCTCAAACGACAGCTAGATGACCTCGAAAAGGAAGCGCAACTCCTCAGAGTAGACATAGAGAACCTCAAGAATAAGCAGCGACCCTACAAAGAGCAGTTACTCAAATTGAAGGCCCTGCTTTCCAAAAACTTAGCAGGTCGCTCCCCTGTCTGGGTCCTTTGCGAAGAGCTAGAAATATGCGACGAAGCCTGGCGTAACGCTATCGAAGGCTATCTCAACACGCAGCGATTTGACCTTCTGGTAAGACCAGAAGTCTTTGCTGAAGCCCTAACTATCTACGAACAAGAAAAAAAGCTCCATAACCTCGATGATGTCGGACTCGTAGACACCGAAAAAGAGCAGAAATACCTCAATGCCGTTAAACCAGGCTCCTTAGCACAGTTGCTCGTGGCTGAGAATCCCATTGTCCAATCTCGTGTCCATCACCTCCTAGGTAGCGTAATGCTGGCAAAAGATGAGCAAGAACTACGCCTACACAACACCGCCGTCACGCAAAGCTGTATGTCTTATAACAATCTCGTGGCGCGCCAAATGGCACGGAGTCGATTCGAAATCCCCTATATCGGAGCCCAGGCCATCGTGCGTCAGCTCGAAATAAAGCAGCAAGAGCTCCAATCGGCAGAACACGAGTTACTAAAGTTAAAGTCCGACGCCGCGTGGCTCGCCGCTCTGTCCAATAAGCTAGACGAAAAGAAATCTCGCTATGAAATGATCTCCCAGCATTTGCACCTACCCCGCACTATAGTTACACTAGAAACGGAAATCCACGATCTCAACACCCAGTTGCAAGCACTCGACACCGTAGAGCTCAAGGCCCTTGAAGCGGAGGTCAAGTTTTGGAGCAGTCAGAAGACCGAACTTGATGGCAAATTAGAGCAGCTAATAGTTGCGAGGGAGAATATTTTTGCAAAGATACAGGACTTAAAGCTGCAAGTCAGCGGGAATGAGCACGCCTTGCGACGCAAAGAACAGGAAGTCCACTCATGGGTCACTCAGTATCATGAGGACCTCTTGGCAAAAGCTCAAGAACGCCTAGCAGACGCCCTCAAACAAACACATTCCTTTGAAGTGAGAATCACTAACTGGGAAACTAGCCAAAAGTCTAGTTCCACCCGATGCGACAACGAGTTCATCGAGCTTCGCGAAGCCCGCCATGCGTACAATCTGCGCTATTCCTTCAGTAGCGATCATGCTGCCGAGGACAACGAGACATATCAGGACGTGCTGAATAAAGTCAGCGGCATCGACATACCACGCTACCAGGAGCAACTGCAGGAGTCCTTACGGCAAGCCGAAGACCAGTTTAAGTCCCATTTCATGCACAAAATGCGCGAAGCCATCCACGAGGCTAAGCGCGAGTTTCAGCGCATCAACAACGCCCTGAAGCTCTTTCCTTTCCAAGACGACGAATATTATTTTGAGCTTACAGCCAGCGACAAATTCAAGCAGTTCTACGACTGCATCATGGACGAATCACTGGCAGATCGCGACTCACTCTTTGCCCGGCCTGAGGACGAGCGTTCAGCTACCCTAAAAACTCTCTTTGATAAACTCATCCGTGGCGACGCTGACACCCAAGACGAGTTCACCGATTACCGCAGGTACCTCGACTTCGATATCATTGTATATAGCCACGGCTCCCGATACTCCTTCTCTAACGTACTGCGGGAGAAATCTGGCGGAGAAACCCAAACCCCCTTCTATATCATCATCCTAGCCGCCTTTAACCAACTCTACAGCAATAACAAAACCATGCGCTTAGTAGTCTTTGACGAAGCCTTCAACAAGATGGACGAGCAGCGCATCAAGACTAGCCTGCGGCTTATCAAGAAGCTCAACCTGCAGCTCATTGCAGCAGTGCCCGATGAGAAACTCCAACACATGGCTGCAGAAGTGACTACCACCCTCGTGGTAACCAGAGACAACCTCACCTGTTTCGTAGATACGATGCAGCTAGAGGAGGTGGTCGCTACAGATGAAGACTATCAATCAGTACAAGGCCAGATTACTTTCTTCCCTCCTGAGTAAATATGAGTCAAGCGTGTCTTTTCAAGATGGTACTCCCAGCAAGCAACGCCCGCAGATGACCATGGCTCAATCCCCCCTCATGGCCGATTACTACGATGAAATGGATTACACCAAAAGGGAGACGATACATGAGGCTCTCCGGGAGTTAGAGGCCGAAGGGCTAGTGTCCCTTACCTGGCCTAAGCATCGCGACAAAGTCGAAGTGGCCAAGGTATACCTTGAACTTAGCCTCGTAGACGAGGCGTATCGTATTGCGGGCCTTACGCCTAAAGCAGACAAGCTCACTTTGCTACGGCAAATACTCAATCCCCTTCTCCGCCATCCCTGGCCATGGGTGCAGGGATGGGCTCAAATTACAAACGAGGCCCTAGTAAACCGTAAATCCGCCGGACTAGATTTAGATGCCCCCGAGCTCTACGCTAAATTAGTAAAGGTCTTATTAAGCCTGCCGGACCTTAAAGAGAGCACGCCAAAACGAGTCTTTAGCCAAAATGTATTGGGCGACTCCAAAGAGTTTGAGCAAATGGTCGAGAAGCCCCTACTTCGATTGCTCAGGGATAACACCCCAGAAGAATATGAGACCGACGAGGAATATCTCGACAGCGTCAACCTCGTAATCCATCCCAAACACACTCTACTGGCAGGTGATCTCCAAATCGCCCTTAATGACAACAACATCAATCTCTCCGCCTTCGCCGGGGGCCTAGGTTTATCTCACTCCACCATCAAGACGATGACCATCACATCACTCCCCGCATCTCCCATTCTCACCGTAGAGAATCTCACCACCTACTACCAGATAGTGCAACAACCATCCTCACCATGGGGGCTTGTCATCTATACCGGCGGGTTTCCCCACAGCGGCACCCAGCTGCTCCTCTCCAAGATCTCCACCTTCATCAAAAACAATCCCCCAGCAATAGACGTCTATCACTGGGGAGATATTGACTATGGCGGTATACGTATCTTTCAATATCTCAAGGAGCGGTTTTTCCCCTTGCTCAAGCCCCATCTCATGGATGCCGAAACGTACAGGCAATATGCACCCCGAGGAATGGAGTTCAGCAGTGTCTATGCAGAGAAACTCAAGAGGTTGCTCAATGATATGAGTTACATGAAGTGGCATGCGCTACTGGAGGAAATGTTGCTAAAAAGAGTACGCGTGGAACAAGAGTCAGTCTATCTGTAATGCTTGGCGGCAACCAGTACCCGTCCTACGCTCCGGGGCCTATTTAGCTACGATTCTTTAAGCCGGAAAAATCATGCGCGGCACATGGACGACGTCTATAAACATGTCACCCCGGGGAACATGGGCCTTAATCGCACTGAGATGTTTACCGACGGAGTCATCAGTTTTGCGCGAAGCCGAGACCTGGCATTAACGCCACACGTATTCTATGTTCAAAGTAATGTGCTGCGGTAACGCCCTCCTGCATCTGCATTGGCGGACTTTGTTAGCGCGGGGTTAGACGCCGACTGCCCCATGGGATTTCTCAACCTGACAAAGGGTAGGGTTCGGAACTTGCAGAGAGGGCCTACACCGACGTTTTGACCTGCGCCTGTGGTACTTATCTACCCGCTTGCCCGGCGGGCTGGCCTACTTTACGCATGTAAAACGCTAGAACACTATAGAACTAAGTCCCCCAGCCTATAGCCGTCGGGCAATTCTTCTTCGCATAAGAATCGAAAATTGTCATCACGCAGGATGGGCAAAAACATTTCGCAAGGAAACCGGGCAAACTCACAGGCATAGTTGCTTGACCCGAACCACATACCCTGCGTGTTACCTAGATTAAGTCCTCTGGCAAATTTAGTGTAATTTGAGCAGTCATGAACTGCCACGTCCCACTTCTCATCATCGGCAATTTTCATGAATTTTAGCGTCAGTTCTCTGCTCCAGATTGGAGAAATGTAACCCTGCCTAGCAATGTATAGATTTTCGCCATAGTAGTTGCCGATGTTGTTTTCATTCAAATGTAGCTCCGCGCTGTTGATAAAATCTAGCCCTGTAGCCAAAATATCTTGCTTCTTCGTCAAGAACTCTGCAAAGAACTCGGGCGTCATGGGCGTCTCTACACCGACACGCTCGATAAACTCCTTAGCTATGCCAATGTTCCTAATGACCTTATCGGAGCAGCTGGAGGCTCCCAAATTAAAGCGTATTTCGTTAAGGCCGGCTTGTCCCAGTGCCCTGAGCGTCCCCTCCGAAGCTAAAGTACCGTTGGTGTACATATGCTGATGAATGCCAGCATCGCTAAACTTCTTGACGACGGGCAAGTACTTATCAATTTCCATAAAAGGTTCGAGATACACGTAGGAGATGCCTGTAGGCTTTTTATGTATGGCCAGCAGCAAATCGAGGTCCTTCTCATAGAATTTGGTGCCACCAATCTCCCACATGCCTTCGCCAACCGGGGGGATGTCGTCAAGTTGCCCATAATTGTAGCAGAACTGGCATTCTAAGTTGCATTTATTAGTTTTCCGAATAGCACTTAAACCTGTCCCGAGCAAACAGGAACGACAACCATTGGGGAACTTGTTATCTGGCCCCACGAAAAAGGTCCGTTTCTCAAGTGTCTTTAGACCGGTGATGTGGGACATTAACTTATCGTTTTGGCAATCGATAGCTGCCTCTATTTGGGCAAAAGTTGCAAAAATAATCTCTTGGTGTCGTGCGCCGACTTCTTCGTCTTCGGGCAATTCTGCGTAAAACTCAAACCATGTTCGAGCATCTTTCTTGGAAATTTTCACCCAGTGTCCTCCCTTTAACTTTTCAAGCCCCCTCATCGGCTGATGGGGCTAACGCTGCTAATCCATAACCTTATTGAGTTACCCACGCCCGTTCGTTCGATTTGGGCTGTCCAGCTTTGGAGTTGACATATACAAAAGCCGCATCAGCTCTTCGTTTTGCACTCCATCACCCGCCTTTCCTGAGACTAAAATCTATGTTTAGGCAAATTCCAGGTCTAGTCCCACCAAGAACGCGTTCTAGGCCTCATTAGTTGGTTGTTCTACGATTTGTTGCGGCAGATTCTAAGTTATTAAAGCAAAATTATTCGCATTTCGATATTTCGATACTAAGTGCTTTTTCCCTTCTTGAAAGGCCATCCGATGCCCTTCTTGCGTGCCTCCTCTAGCACCCTGGCGCCTGCCGGCAGGCAGGATGGTGCTGCGAGGAGCAATGAACCTTCCTTGTACACCAACCCCCCGAGCAAAGATTAAAGATTGGCGAGGGCTTGCGCAGAGCCGTCAGGGTTTGTGAAGTGATTCCTTCCAAACCAGCTCTCTGCTGTGTCCTTATGGTTCAAAGGCATATTTATTGTGCAGACAACTATTCAATTTATGTGAATAATGCGCTACTTTGATGAGTTGTTGAAATAAAACGAGGCGAATTCTTCAGTTGCCTTTACCTGCGCCCAACTTCCGGAGGTACAAAGTTTGCCATCGAGAATCAGCAGAATCTCGTCGAAGCTGTTTGACACTCCCCATGCCTAAAGGCAGGGGATTCTTGGGTGATTAAACCGAAATCCATTTCTGGTATCGGAGTATGACCCCAAGTTAAGGGCTGTGCCATCAGCCC
>JAGXSS010000099.1 GCA_018334055.1 Peptococcaceae bacterium | reverse complement strand
GGTCTGGTTAAAGAAATGGACGACGGTTTTGCCGCGAGCATGGCCCCTTCTGCCGAGATAAGCACAGAACTATGGGCCATACAGCAAGTGCAATCCATGCCCCTGACGGTTGATGGTGACGAGAAAGCGACCGCCGCAGCGGCGACTAAGACCATCACCCAGAGTGACTCTGGTTTAGAAGCTGCGGTGCACGGCGATGAATGCACCGAGTGCCATGGGGTACAGTGGTACCGCATCGGGGATGAGTTTGGCATCGCCGTGCGCAACGAGAAATTCCGTCCCCATAAATAGACTAAGCGCTATAGGTAGTACTACATTGCAAAAGGGTTGCTCACTAATTAGTGGGCAACCCCTTTTTGTGCACAATCTTATCTGCGGCGGCGACGGATGCGGCGCACGAGCACCACCCCGCCCGCCACCACACCGACGACGAGCAGTACAGGGTAGACTATGAGCGGAACGGTCTGAACCTCGACAATGCGTCCGGCGGCAGTCTGGTACAACTCGGGCATTGTGCCCAAGGACACGGCAAATTCCACTACGGTCTGCCAGACTTTAAGCTCCTGCCCATCGCGGCGGACGATGGCCTCGTCAATATGCCCAATTTCTTGACCGTCCTCATTTTTGAGCACCAGGCCGAGCATGGGCAGACGTTCTCTGACCATGGGCAAAAATTTCGCCAGGTAGTAGTCGGTGACCACATGATAGAGCGTGGTGTCACCCCTAGGGAGTGGGACAAGGGTGACCGGACCGGCCATTTCGTCACCAACAACACGGTAAGCGCGCAAGACTGCCCGCGTCGATGGAATGGGGATGTTGGCAAAAGGGACCCTAGCGACAATGGCCCGCTCGGGGTCATAAGTATAGCGGAGGCCGGACACCTGCAAGAAATAAGAGTCGCCCATGAGCTGCGACAGCAAGGTTCCCACCTCAAGGATGCGGCGCACCTCCTCCCCCGTCAAGAAAACCGAGACCAAGGGATACCCGGGCCGCATGTCCGGCCCCGAGCCAAGACCGATGAGGCTCACTAGGTCATACCAGCTGACATTGCCTTTAACTGCTGTCGAACTCGCGGGGACGATGCTGCCGCGAATATTGCCGTTGGCCTGGATGGCGAAATCTACAGGTCTTCCGGTAGCTTCTTCGCCAATGGCACGCATGGCATCGGTGACAAAGTTGCCAAAGGGGGATTCGCGCATCCTTGGGCCATCAGTGACCTTGAAGTCGCTGTGGATGACCGTCTTGGCAATATCGGTAAAGCGTCCACCGGAGAGAGCCGCTACGTAATCGTTTAACTCTACTTGGTAGTTGCTTACCTTGGCGGCAAACAAAGGATCCTCTGGCACGCGATCGTCAAGAGGAACCAAAAATGGCTGGGCCGCCTGATTGCGCACCGCTACCTTGCCCGTAGCGCTATCAAAGATTAGCTCTAGCACCCCGGCGTACCGCAGGTAGGAGCCAGCCTGAACAATGATGGTCTCCCCAACTAATTGCGGGGCATTTAAAGCGGTGTGGCTGTGGGCACTGATAATGACATGAATGCCGGCAACAGCCTTAGCTAATTCTTGGTCTTCGGTTAAGCCGGCGTGATTGACGGCAATGATGACATTGGCCCCTTGCTGTCTAAGCTCTGCCACCGCAGCGCGCGCTGTTTCAACAGGGTCAGCAAAAGTGACAGGAACTGCCAGAGGGGCAAAATCTGCCGCGCCTTCGCCCATCACGCTAAAGAACCCCAGACGCACACCGGGGGCGATTTCTTTGATAGTGGTGCGCACTAGGCCGGCCCTGCCTAGTGCGTGCCCGGTTGGGATTTGGGCGTTGGTTGCCAAAACAATGGGCATCCTCTCGCCGGCCGCTAAACGTGCGGCTGCCAAGTACTCCGCCAACACCACCGGCCCGTAGTCAAATTCATGATTGCCGATGGCCACGATGTCATAGCCAAGGGCTGCCATGAGCCCCATCTCGGGGGCCTTGCCAATGAGCGAAAGCCAAGCAAAAGGTGACCCCCCAAGAAAATCACCCGCCGAAATGAGCAGCACCGGTTCGTTTTGGGCTGCCTTGCGCTGACGAATGTCGGCGACCAACGAAGCTAAACGGGCAAAACCCCCCACAGAATCGTCTTGCTCACTGGGGCGCACCTCACTCAGCGGGTTCGGCAAGAGAAATGAATGCTCGTCGTTGGTATGGATGATGGTAAACTTATGGAGGCCAGCGACGGGTGCCGCAGCAGTTGGCCAAGAACCGCCGACGACTGCAAACATTAAAATTAGAAGCATTGCAAGCGCCACACGAGGTTTAAGCAAGAACATCCCCCCCTAAGCATACTGGGGGATGTATTCTCTACCACGCCCTGATTTCCCTCCTGGTTTTGCTAATCGCCATCAACTGCCCGCACCTACAGTAAGCTAGACATGGCGCAAGGCATCAATGGGGTTAAGGCGGCTGGCCTTCTGGGCAGGCACCAGACCAAAGATGAGCCCCACCGCCACAGAAAAGCCGACTGCGAGGACGATTGGGAATAGCGTGACGGCAAACGCGAAGCCCATGAGAAGGCTGCCCACATAGGCGAGGGCCATACCCAGTGCCAAACCGATTGCCCCGCCTAGCAAGCAGAGCATGACCGCCTCGATCAAAAACTGCATCATGATCAAATGCGGCTCGGCCCCTAGGGCCTTGCGCAGACCAATTTCATTAGTGCGCTCGGTGACCGACACCAGCATCATGTTCATGATGCCGATACCGCCCACCAACAAAGAAATAGCGGCAATGCCTGACAACAAGAGGGTCAGGGTGTTCATGATGGTGGCCATCATGTCTAAAATGCCCTGCTGGTTGGTAATGGTGAAGACGTCGCTCCGGCCGTCAAAGATGCCGGTCAAGGCAGCCAGCAGTTCGTCGCCCACTGCGCCGACATCACTGCCCATTGCGAAATACACATCCACGGTATTAACCCGCGATCCGGCTAGCACGCGCTCCGCCACATTGTATGGCACTATGACCCCGGCGTTGATATTGCTCATGGTGAAACCTTCGCTGGCGGCCATCACCCCCACCACCATAAATTCTCGTCCCCTAAGGTACAGCCTCTCTCCGATGGGGCTGCGCCTGGGGTAGAGCTCCTCCGCCAAATCCGCTCCTAAGATCGCCACATGCTGGCGCATGCCGATATCGAGGGGATGCAGGGCCCGCCCTCCGGCCAACTCAGTACCTGGGGTGGTAAAGAAATCACTGCTGCGGCCGAAGACGCGCACATTGGCTTTTTGTACATCCCCGGCGACGACGCGAACCCTGGCACTAGTGGAGGGCAGGACAGCAGTAACCTGGCTCAACCCCTCGAGCAGGCGCAAGTTTTCTTCGGTCAGGGCCGGCTTTACGGGGGTGCCGGTAACGCTCACCGTCAGGCGGTTGCCGCCCAGCCCGGCCAACTCACCTTGAATTTGCGCCGTGGCCCCCGCACCTAGGAGCATCAGCGCAATGATGCTGGCTACACCGATGACTATGCCGAGGACGGTCAAACCGGAGCGCACTTTATTGCTGATAATGCTGTCTAGGGCCATGACCATAATCTGTTTAAGCATGTGGGGTCCCTCCGTCGGCACTTACTTGCCCGTCCAGGATATGAATAATACGCCGCGCGTATTTGGCCACATTGTGGTCATGGGTGATCATGAGCACAGTCCTGCCTGCGGCATTTATCTCTCTAAAGAGTTCCATCACCTGCTGCCCGGTCTTTTGGTCGAGGGCTCCGGTTGGCTCATCAGCGAGAATAACCGCAGGTTCCGTCACCATGGCGCGGGCAATAGCTACTCTTTGTTGTTGTCCGCCTGATAGTTGGTTGGGGCGGCTCTCGGCCTTATGGGAAATCCCAACCGCTTCCAGCACCCCAAAAACGCGGTCACGCCGCTCGCGCGGCGGACATGAGCTATACAACAGGGGCAGTTCAACATTCGCGTAAGCATTCAAACGTGGCAGCAATTGAAAATTTTGAAAGACAAAACCTACTTTGCGGTTGCGAACTCGCGCCAACTCAGCTTCGCCTAAATTAGCGACCAAGACCCCGTCGAGATGATACTCCCCCCGCGTAGGTACGTCTAAGCATCCCAGGATATTCATCAGGGTGGTTTTGCCCGAACCGGAAGGACCAAGAATCGCCGCAATCTCTCCTTTTTGCACCTGCAGATTGACCCGGTGCAAGACCTCTTGCTCCTCGCCCCCCACAAAATAGCTCTTGCTTACCTCGACCAAAGAAATCAATGGCGTGGTAGACATCGCTATCTCCCGCCGAGTGGACCCGGCATATTGGGGCTTCTTACGGCGATCGGCTTTTCATAGGCCACCACCTGACCCTGCTCGAGACCCTGCTTTATCTCGACATAAATGCCGTCACTCAGCCCGACCACCACTTTTTGCCTCTCGCGCAGGTTGTTATCGCCCTGCAGGTACACGAGCGCTTGGTCGCCGTCAAAAAACACCGCCTGCACAGGCACAATTAGGACGTCGACGGCCCGCGCCGTTTCGATGCGTATTTCAGCCGACATCCCCACCAAAATGTTTTCCGGGTTAGGCAGGGACACCCTCACCGCAAAGGCAGTGACGCCCCCGGTGACCACTCCTTCGCGTCCCAGAAAGGTGATTTGTCCGGTGACGTTTTCGCCCTGCAAAGCAATAATATCGACGGCGACTTCTTGACCTAGGCTCAACTTGGCGATATCCAACTCATCTACCTGGGCGACCACTTCTAAATTGTCAAAATCAGTTATCTCTAGCAATCTTGCGCCGGGGTTGACCCATTCATTGGCACGGACAAAGAGCGAGGTCACTTCGCCCTGCCTAGGTGCATTTATCACCCGACCGTCGGCCATGCGCATGAGTAGTTCGCCCTTCTCTACCACCGTGCCGACAGCGACTGGTAGTTGTCCTATCTGACCGCCACTTTGCGCGACCACCGTTTCACGGTTAATGGCCGCTACTCGACCCGTACCGGTGACAAAGCGTTGCAGGTTACCCCGGACTAGGGTGTGTAGCGCTTGTGAATCCTGCTGTCTGACATTGCTCTGCCGCCAAACACCAAAGGCCGCCAAGAGGGCCCCGATGATTACTATGGTGACGCCCAAATTCCGCCACAGTCTACTTCTGCTTTTGTTCCCTTGTTGCATGTCAATCGCACCTTTCCCTTATGGATAGCCCTATTATAAGTCGCCAATATGAAGTCAATGTGAACCAGACAAGGGAAAAGCAACGCGAAACACCGTCCCGCTGCTGTCACTCGAAAAACTGATAGTCGCCCGGTGCTCTTTCGCTACGGCATAGCAAATCGCGAGCCCCATGCCGGTGCCGTACTTCTTGGTAGTGAAAAACGGTGTCCCGATGTGCTCCCTATTTTCTTTGCTGATTCCTGTCCCACTGTCCTCTACCGACAATACCACTCCCTCGGCGACGGCAATGGTGCGCACTGCCACGGTCCCCCCCGGCGGCGAAGCCTCTAGCGCATTGCGAACTAAGTTGGTCACTAAGGCCCGTAGCTCTTTCTCGCTCAGGAATATGTCCGGTACAGCGCCTAAGTCGAGTAGAACTGACTTTCCTTCGGTCTCGGCCTCCCCCTGCAGGCTCGGCCACACCGCTTCCACAATACTATTGAGCTGCCTACTTTCTAACTGCACATGTCTTGTGCCAGATAGAGTCACGACCTCATTTAGCAGGTCATTCATGCGGTCCATCTCCGACAGAAGGAGCTTAAACCGAGCGCCATGCATAGCTAACTCGGGACGCGCGGCATAGAGCTGCAAAAAACCCCTCGCGGTGGTTAAGGGATTGCGCAGCTCGTGAGCAATCCCCCGGGCGAGTTGCGCGACATGGTTGAGCCGATCCAGACGGGCAAAGTCTTTAGCTAAATTTTCGGCTATACTCCGGTCGCGAATGATTAGGACCACGCCATCAAGGCTTTTGTCGGTCTCCGCCAGGGGAGAAATCGTCACTAGGGCCCGCAAACAAGAGCCATTACGGTGCAACAATTCCGTTTTCACTGCGCCGACATGTTTCCCGATTGCAACTTGGGAGTATATAGCGGCCCACTCCTCGGTATCACCGCCCAAAATATCTATAAATGATTTCCCCTTTATTTCACCCTCCTGATACCCCATTATCTCGGTGGCGGCCTTATTCCAGGTGAGGATTTGCCCAGAGAGAGTGGTGGAGACGATGGCATTGCTAGATTGCACGACGAGGGCGGCCAGCTTGCTTTCCGCCAAGCTATGCTCGCGGCGAACAGTAACATCACGGCTGACTTCCAAGGTGCCTGCCCCCTGCCAAGCGGCGTCGCGATGAATTACACGGCCGCACTCCACCACTATAGGAGTTCCGTCGCGTCTCTGGCGGATTAAATCCCCGCGCCAATGACCATCCTCAGAGCGAGAAAAGATGGTCCCCCGGTGAACCCGCAGGACCTCATGTCTCTGCCAACCATAGATGCGCTCTGCCCCCCGATTCCAGTACTCTATTTTGCCTTGTGGATCATAGACCACAATGGCATCGTGGACAGCCTCGAGCAGCTCTGCCTGTTCGAACAACTCTCTGGCCTGCACCGAAAGTTGGGCTTCTTCCTGCTTGGCAAGAGTAACGTCCCGTAGCGTGGCGTAGACATTTTTCTCTCCCGCTTGCGCCACAAAAGAAGCCGAGAAAGAACGGCTGGGGAGACCGGGCTTCTTGATGTCTATCAGGCAAGCATGCTGACCACCGCGCTCCCCAAGCTTGGCCAAATCATCCCGTCCAAAAACTGCCTCCTCCGGGTCAAGCAGGTCCCAGAGGGTTGCCTGCACCCTATCTACCCGCCATGCCCCGAGCATCTCCTGCCAGACTATGTTAGCCCTCTCCACGGCCCCGCTTGCCGTTATAATAAGCATGGCATCAGGCGATAGCTCAAAGAAGTGATCTAACTGGCGCGAGGTCAACTTGACAGACGTAATATCATCAAGGGCGAGCAATTTGGTTGTCCTCCCCTGCGAGGTATGGAAATCCATGCTCTGCCAATGATATTCCACCTGACCGCTCGAGGTCGTACTGTTGCCCTGCCTGTCGCCTACCAAGCCCCAGGGGCTGGCCTCTAACTCCAAGACTGCCTCGCCAACCCACAAGTCGGCACTGGCTTCTTGGTTGAGGCAGAGCCACTCACGCGGGTTTTCCCTAACCAACAAGCTAGTGGGTAGGGCCGCCAGGGCCGCCTCCAAGGTCACTAGACGGGTAACCTGCCGACGCAAGGCAAAAAATGATTTAAATACAATCAGTGCTCCGATGGGGGTGAGCAGAAGTGAGGACAAATCAATGAAACGCAGCACCACCCAGCCTCCAGGCAAAAACATCGCGGCTATGAAAATACTCAGTATTTTGGCCAGGCTTAAGTACAAACCAAGACCTAGCAGGGCGCGAGTGCTCGGTGGATGAAGTGTCTTTCTTTGCCAGCGAAAGTATAGTCCACCGGCGGCGTACGCGACGATGGTCAACACCCCGACCCAAGACGCCTCGCCACCCTGCCACAAGCGAAAGGCTACGCTGATGAGAGTTGCCAGAGCAACCGTGACCAAGCCACCCGTGTAGCCGGCCAAGGCCAAGATGATGCTGCGAAAGTCAAGCACCCAACCCTGAAAGGTAATGACGGCAGCGGCCATGCTGAGCACCGTCCCAGCCCCAAACACCAGCCCCCAAAGCCAGTCGGAAGACTTGCGCTGCGAGGCCAGGACTAAGCTTGAGCCAATCACCGAAACCCCGATCACAATGAGCAAATTCACCGCCAGGGGGAGCATCAGCCGCATCGCCCTTCCTCCTCCTTCACTTGCTCCCGCGGGAAGGCGACGGTAAAGGTGGTCCCCCAAGAATCAGAAACAAAGCCTATTTTGGCGCTATGCAAAGCGGCAATGCTCTCGCACACCGTGAGACCCAGACCGGCACTACCTTCACGAGTGGTAAAAAAGGGAGTCCACACCTTGTCGGCCAGACTATCGGCAATGCCCTCGCCTATGTCACTGACTTGCAGCAAGATTGCCGAGGCTGCTGTTGTGGTCCGGATGGTGAGCACGCCGCCCGCGTCCATGGCCTGCAACCCATTGCGGGCCAGATTAATGACCAGATGTTCAATAGCACCGGCATACAACCAAAATGGCTCTACCGGGCCTAACTCGAGGCGGAAAGCCTGCCGACCCCATAGCCCTTCCGCAGCCAAGCGGGCGACCGCTCTTTCGACTATGGCATTCAGTGATCCGCGCACTTGGACTTCGTCTTTACCGCTGGCCAGCGCTAAAAAGTTCGTGGTGATTTTGTGAGCGGAAGAAAGGTCGTCGAATACTATCGCTAAGGATGTTTTTACCGCCGCAAATTCCGGATAGGTGCTGAACAGTTGCATGAACCCCCGCACCGTAGTCAAGGAATTACGCAGTTCATGCCCTATGCCGGCAGCCACCTGCCCACTAACCCTCAGTTTTTCAATCTTAAGGAGCTCACGCTCCACCAGTCGTTCTGCTGTCACATCCCGCGCCACAATGGAGATGCCTTTGGCCTGGCCATCGCCGTTTCGCAGCCCCGCGATTACTGCCGAAGTATAGATTGCTTTGCCTGTCTGGTGCGGTATTATGTCTCGACAGTCTGCAGTGATGTTCCCCGCTAGTGCCGTCAGCAAAGCACTTTCGAGCACCTGACGCTTTTCAGGTCGAACTATTTCTGCCAAGCGCTTGCCGAGGACTTCGTGCCGTGCATAACCAAACAGACGGCTGGCCCCCTTGTTCCACGTCTCAATGGCACCATCGCTCGCGGTACTTAGCACCGCGTCATCGGTGCTCGCAACAATGGCCGCGAGGAGTCTCTGCTGCCGCGAAGCATCCATAGAGGCCGTAACATCCGTGCTGAGTTCGATGACCTCCACCGGAAAACCGTAGCCGAAGCGGCTGAGCGATAGACGCACTTCGAGGGTGAGCCGGGCACCCTCTGGTGTTACCCGGGTGATGGTGCCCTCCCATGTACCTGACTTATAAAGCTCGTCCTTGATTTCACTCTGCGGCCTGGGGTAGTCCGTCAAAAGGAGCGTATCGACATTGACGCCGCGAATATTAGCCACATCAATCCCATACAGGCGCGCCGCTGCCGCATTGCCATAGACCAGCCTTTGCTCGTCGTCATACACCAAGATGTTTTCCTGCACGAGCCCAAGCAGCTGTACTTGCTTGCCGAGTTGATTAATCTGTTGCCGTAAAAGACCCTGCCGCCGGACTTCTGCCCCGATGTCCTGCACCACCACATGCACTTCCCGCGCGCCAGGGATATATTTCCCCGACCAGGAAACAAAAACTTCTTCTTGGTCGGCGGTCAGGAGAGTGCACCTCCCATGTTGCAGCCGAATGGACCCAGCTTTTAGGGCTCGCCAAATGAGCAAGATTTCCTCAATCTCTGTGGGCGCGACAAATTCTTGAAATTTTCTGCCGAGTATCGCCTTGGGTTCACTGCCCAGTAATTGCGCGAGCGCGCGGTTAACTTGTAAAATTTCTCCCGCGCAACTGAGCACGGCATAACCATGCAGGGACAGGTCGAAGAACTGCCGTGTCTGTTTTTGCATGGACTTTACTGTGGTAATGTCCTGAAACACTCCCACATAGCCGCGCTCGCCCATCGGCAAAGTGGTGCTTGATAGTTTCAGCAAAAAGAAATGCTCTGCGCCACCCTCTTTAAAATATACCTCTTTCTCTCCAAAGCCGTCATTCCCTAACCCCAAAGTTCTCTCCTTGATTAAAGCGTATCGCAGGCACTTGGCGAGTGTTTCATTTTGCGCCAAGGAGCTGCTCTCGAAAATGATGGAGTGTTTTTCGTCGATGAGCAGGACATAGCCCGCGCTGTCGAGAAATCGCCACATACCCAAGATGCGGTGGCCACGGGAGGAAAAATACCAACACATTCCGACCGAGATGGCCATGCCCAAAACGGACAAAAACCGCTCGGGGAGAGTCTCCGGCGACGGGGCCGCGAAGAAAAGGAGGGCCGGCCAGAGCCGGACTAAAGCGTCCTGCCACTTTTTTGGGACAACAGCGGTATGGTTAGTTAGACCCCACAAACCTGCGACCAGCGCGGCAAAACCTAACCCCACCACAGGGTTACCAAGGAAGGTAGCCACGCCTTGCCCGCAGAGGACGGCCAAGACCAGCGCAGACCAACCGCCAAAGTAGGCGGCGACATAGTAGATGAAGTGGGGAAAGACGGCAATACCATTCCCAGCCGGACTGCCATAAGCGACCAAGGCCGCGAAGAAAGCGAACACAAAAGTTCTGGTGAGCCCCGCATGCCGGCGAAAGGAAAAAAGCATCAGCATGCCGGCCACGCCGGCGCTACCGAGGGCCAATAGAGCATTGAGGGCTAACGCTACCACGACCATCACCTCTTTCCACGGCGAGGTTTACACAACCCGAGGCCTCAAGTACAATTACAGAGAAGACTGACCAAGAAGATAAGGAGGGGAAACATGGTTTACGAACAAAACTGGGATCTTGATTCCATATTCGCCGGAGGCAGTGAGTCCACAACCTACGCGTCCTACATCGAGAACCTCCAAGCGGATGTACGAGCGTTGTTCACCAAAGTTTCTGACCCGGCCAATGCCGGAGTAACCGAGTGCGCTGCTTTACTAACCGAAGTGCAGAAGATTGCCAGCCGGATGCGCCATGCCGGCGCCTTTGTCGGCTGCCTGACCGCCCAAAATGTCAAAGATGAGCAAGCGAAATTGCTCGGGGGGAGGGTCAGGGCCATCGGCGCAGGCTTCGCCTCCGTCCTCACCCAACTTGACCAAAACCTCATAGACTTAAGCGACGAGGAGTGGGCGCTGTTGCTTAACACACCGCACCTCAAGGCTCTGCAATTTAACTTAGAGGAGCGCCGTCGGCGCGCCAAAGAAAAAATGCCCACCGCCCAAGAGACCCTAGTCAACGACCTATCGGTAGATGGTTACCACGGCTGGTCAAGCCTCTACGACACCGTGGTCGGCCGCATGACGATTCCCATTTTGCAGGACGGCAGGACTGCCTCTGTTTCACCCGGCCAAGCGGCCAACATGATGTCTAGCCCCGACCGCGCCTTCCGCAGCCATGTCTTCGCGCGCTGGGAAGAGGCTTGGGCGAAGGAGGCAGATTTCTGCGCGCTGGCCTTAAACAACCTGGCGGGTTACCGGCTTAGCCTCTATCGCCACCGTAAGTGGGACGACGTTCTCTATGAGCCGCTAGACTACAACCGCATGGAACCGAAAACCCTCGCGGCCATGTGGTCGGCCATCGACCAAAATAAGGCGCGACTCGTCAAATATTTAGAGCGCAAGAAGCAACTCCTCGGCACCGGACTGCTCAGCTGGCATGATGTCACTGCCCCCAGCGCCGAGGGGGACGGGAAGATGTCTTTTGACCAAGCGGCTACCTTTATCATCGAGCAGTTCCGCCGCATCGACCCGCCCATGGCAGATTTCACTGCGGCCTGCTTTGCCAAGCGTTGGGTAGAAGCCGAGGACCGACCAGGGAAACGTCCCGGCGCTTTTTGCACTACCTTCCCCGAAAAGCAGGAGTCGCGTGTCTTTATGACGTTCTCGGGCACCATGAACAATGTCGCCACTCTCGCCCATGAGCTTGGGCATGCTTTCCACCAATCGGTAATGAACGACCTGCCCCCCATGGCCCAGCAGTACGCCATGAACGTAGCCGAGACAGCCTCCACTTTTGCCGAGGTAATCGTGGCCGATGCTGCCGTATCTCAGGCCAAGAGCCAAAAAGAGAAGGTCCTGCTCATCGAGGATAAGCTGCAGCGGGCGGTCACCTTGCTGATGAACATTGCCTGCCGCTTCTTATTCGAGACACGCTTCTACGCCGAACGCAGCAAGGGCCCGGTGAGCAAGGCCCGCCTGAACGAACTCATGGTCGAGGCCCAGAAAGAAGCCTTCGCCAACAGCCTTGACGAGTACCATCCGCATTTTTGGGCGTCTAAGCTGCACTTCTACAACACCGGGGTGCCCTTTTACAACTTCCCCTATACTTTTGGCTACCTCTTTGCCACGGGGGTTTATGCCCAAGCTGCCAAGGAAGGCCCCTCCTTCGCGCCTAAGTATGTCGCGCTGCTGCGCGACACGGGTAGCATGAAGGTCGAGGACTTGGCCATGCGCCACCTCGGGGTCGATCTAGGAGAGCAAGGGTTCTGGCAGGCGGCGATCGACGTAGCTCTATCCGAGTTAGATGAATTCCTGGCCTTGACAGAGGGACAACAACCCTAAAGCTAGAACTGCGAACCTCAGCGCGGGACCAAGGAAGGCCCGCTCTGAGGTTCTTTCTTATGTGCCACAAAAGGTCTTGTAGGGGTGAGACGATGGGCTGGGTGCCGCCCGATAATGGCTGTACTTTGGGTCAGCTGTAAAGGGCGCGGATAGAGCTGCCAGGAGATTTTCGAACAAGCTGTAGTCCTGATGAGTCACGGCCGCGAAGAGGGATTCTTCCACGCGGTGGTTTCGCGGGATGACTACCGGGTTACACGCCTGCATCAACTGCTTTATCTTCGGTCCTGATTGTGGCTGCCGGCGCAGTCGCTCCTGCCACCTGGCCTGCCACGCCAAAGACACAGTGCTACTAAAAAACTCCATTTCGGACCGCTCATCAAGGGTCAAGGCCAAGAAGATATTGGTATAATCAGCATTTTGTTCCTGCATCAGGGCCAGCAAGTCTTCCGCCAAAAGCAGGTCGGCCTCTTCCTCATTAAAAATGCCGAGCTTCCCGCGCATGCCGGAGAGCCATGCCTGCTTGTACAGGACGGGGAAATGACCTATAACGTCGTTCGCTATCCCCACCGCTTCTTCTTCACTGTGGTGCAAGAGAGGAAGGAAAGTTTCCGCTAGGCGGGCAAGGTTCCACGCGGCTATGCGCGGTTGATGACCATAGGCATAGCGCCCATTTTGGTCAATGGAACTAAAGACCGTGGCGGGATCATAGTTGTCCATAAAGGCGCAAGGGCCGTAATCTATGGTCTCGCCGCTAACTGCCATATTGTCCGTGTTCATGACCCCGTGAACAAAGCCAACTAACTGCCACTTGGCAATAAGCTCGGCCTGGCGCTTAATGACCGCTTGCAGGAAAGAGAGATAGCTGCCCTCCGTCTTAGCAATCTCTGCAAAATGACGCCGGATAGTATAGTCTGCCAGGCTCTTTAATTCTGCCGGCGAACAGTAGTGAGCGGCGTACTGAAAAGTGCCCACGCGGATATGGCTGGCCGCGACTCGAGTGAGGATAGCCCCCGGCAAAGGGGTATCTCTAAAGACCGTTTCCCCGGTGGTGACCACCGCTAAGCTACGGCTGGTGGGGACGCCTAGGGCCTGCATGGCTTCGCTCATAATATACTCCCTCAGCATCGGACCCAGTGTGGCCCGGCCATCGCCCCCGCGGGAATAGGGAGTTCGCCCCGCTCCTTTAAGCTGAATATCTAGTCGGCACCCCAGAGGCGTCACTAGCTCGCCAAGGAGCACAGCTCTGCCATCCCCAAGCATAGTGAAATGGCCGAACTGGTGCCCTGCATAAGCCTGGGCCAGGGGCTTTGCGCCTTCCGGCAGAAGATTGCCGGCGAAAGTAGCCGCACCCCTCTCGCCCTCTAAGTCGTTCATGTCTTGCCCGAGGCTGGCACCTAAAGCATTGTTTCTTACGACCACTTGAGGGGCGCGTACCCGGGTTGGCTTGACATGAGAATAAAAAGTCGTCGGCAGGCTCGCATATGTGTTTTCGAGATGCCAAGCGGCACCTTGAGCGCGGTCGCAACTTGCCATTTTTTTTCAATCCTTCACCGATTACTACGCTCCGCTATCTTTTATCCACCTCACGGTAGGCCCCGCGTACCATGAACACTCCCGAAGGATGACTCCGCAGCCCCCTTACATTGTTATGGGCTGCTACCTGGATGGTGGGATAGAAGAGGAAGAGCCAAGGGGCATCATTATAGATTGCCTGCTGCACCTGCCGGTATGCATCGAGGGCCCGAGAAAGTTCAGTCATAGATCGCGCTTGATCGAGGAGCGGCCGGAGGGGTGCAAAGTCTGCCCGCAACTGTGCGTCTGCTTCCCCGGTATGGGGTATCGAGTACCCCACCCACATATCCACCGGGCTTTCAGAATCAAGCAGCGTAAAGAGGGCGCCGGCACTATGGGTAACCACTTCGACTTTTATGTTGATGGCCGCCAGCTGACGGGCCACTTCTAGAGCGGTAACGCGGTAGATGTAACTATCCCTAGTGTGCAGTGTGACCGCAAAACCACCCGCCCGCCCGGCTTCTCGCATGAGCTCCCGCGCCCGAGCGAGGTCAAAGTCCCGCGGGGCGAGGGGATAATGCCCAAACACGGCCGGCGACAGGGGACCGGCTGCGGGACGCCCGGCTATGGCCAAAGCGCGCAGCAGGCGCTCTTTATCTAGCGCATAGTTCATAGCCTGACGCACGCGCACGTCGCGAAAATATGGCAGTTTTACGTCTAAACCTATGTAGTACAGGCCCTGTCGCGGTACCGCCAGCAGCTGATGGCCTTGGTCGTCCTGCAGTTCCTCTCGCTCGTGGTCGGTGAGATGATAAACAACCTCAACCTCCCCTTTTCTGAGCATGGCTAGACGCTCCGCGGCCTCACGCACAAAGAGGAAGGTTATCCCCGTGACACGCGGCATAGCCTCTTTGTTCCAATAATCTTCATTGGCGACCAGCTCTAGGCGCCGGCCACCATACCACTGTCTTAGCTTAAAGGGCCCGGTACCGACGGCGGTATGGGTAAGATTGTAGGTCCTGTCCTGCAGGCGCTTTTCTAGCTCGCGAGCGGATTTAAGACTGGCTTGGGGATGCGCAAAAAAATAGGCCAGGGCATAATGAGGGCGGTCTACCTTAAAGGTGATGGAGTAACGCGAATTGATGACTATGTCGGTAACAAAGTCGAATAAGTCACGGCGCGCCATCTCGTTTTGGGGGTCGCGCAAGAAATCAAAATTGACCTTGACCGCTGCCGCGTCGAAGTTTGACCCGTCATGAAAGGTGACCCCCTCCCGCAATAGAAAGGTGATTGCTCGCCCGTCGGGGCTGATGCTATACTCTCGCGCCAACTGCGGCTGCAGCCGGTTCCGGTCCCCTAAGGCCAGCAGCCCCTCAAAGATGTTTTGCTGGATAACCGGAGAAAGATGGTCGACGACATTAAAGGGATCGAGCGAAACAGGCTCCCCGCCGATGGCCACCAGCAAGGGGGTTTCTTTGGCCTGACGCCCCATCAGAACCGTGGGTACCAGAACCGTGGGGATAGCCAACAATAGCGCGAATGACAATAACCAGGCCACACTCTTTTTCAAAGTCCACCCGCCTTCCTCTAATTTAGCCTACAGTGGGCTTCTGCAATATTCGTCACCGCTCAGCAAAGTCCTGCCTACCACCGTCGGTGCGGTGCTAACATCTGCCTGCTCCACATAAATTAGTGGTATCTTTGGAGGTGAGAAGGTGCTATCCCGACGGGTCTTCTTGGTGCTGACGATCCTCTTCTTGACCATCTGCACAACTTATATAGCGCTCGCCTCTCCCACCAGGCCGCCCGGCGAGTTAAGTATTACCGTTAACATCTCCAGCCGCACCCTGGTTTTGTTGGTCAATGGGCGGGTGTGGCGCACCTACCCCTCTGCCGTTGGCAAGTCGTCTACCCCTACTCCGGTCGGGGAATGGGCCATTATCCAAAAGGGCACGGATTGGGGTGGGGGCTTCGGCACGCGTTGGCTCGGCCTGAACGTGCCCTGGGGCATCTATGGCATTCATGGCACCAACAAGCCCGGCTCTATCGGCGGCGCGACCAGCGCCGGGTGCATCCGCATGCATAATCGCGATGTCGAAGAACTCTACCGTCTAGTGCCGATCGGGACTCGCGTTGCGGTTATCGGGCCATTTGTGAAAAAGAACGTCAGTTCCCTACAACGGATCGGCCAGAGCAGCCAGGACGTCCAACAGGTGCAGGCTGCCCTGCGTGGGCAAGGCTTTGATGCTGGCTTCCTCGATGGGCGCTTCGGTGCGACCACGGCAGCCGCCGTCAAATCCCTCCAAGCCCTGTACGGTTTAACCCCTACCGGTCGAGCTGACCACAACGTGCTCCTGCTGCTGGGCCTCAGGCGCTGAGGCGGCATGATTAAACAAGCGTTGTTGCTCCTTTTGCTTAGTGTAGTGCTGGGCGCAGGCCTAAACCATGTGCGCCCGAGCGAACCAATAGATCATGCCGCCAAACAAAAAACCACCACCGCTCCCGCGCCTACCAGCCGCCTGACGTTTTGGATATCGCAACCGATAATCGCGACCGCAGCGGGTTACAGGCAAGACATCGACGACCTGGTAAGTGCCTTTGCGGCGACCCATGTTCACATTGCTATCGAGACGGTCTATATCCCCGCCGCTGTCTTTCAGGAGCGTTTGTCCGCTGCTTTAGACGCGGGCACTCCACCGGATATCGCCCTGGATGCCTGGAGTTCACAGGTCGATTACGGCGAGCTGCAAATTCCCCTCGGGCGATATCTAGGGCAGAGCGAGAAAGCGCTCTACCATAAGAACGTTATCGGCCAGGCCTCGGCGCGGGGGGCCATGCTTGGCCTGCCCGTAGGCCTTTCATATCGCATCTTCTTGGCTAATACCAATCTTTTTCGCCCGCAGGGGACGACCCTAGATGCCGTAATGGCCGACGGCTGGACATGGGCACAATTTACCGCGAGTGTGGCGCATTCCACCCAAAGGAACACCCTCGGCCTAGCCTTAACAGATATCGGTCCGCCGCTCTTGCAAACCATGGCCGCATCATTTGGTGCGCCCGCGCCTTTTAACCGCGAGGGAAAGCTAGGGTGGCATGAGACAACAGTTAGTGCTATCGCCGCAGTCATGCAGCGTCTCATCGCGACGCCGCGGCTCGTGGGGATAAACTCAGTAAACGAACAGGCTTTAGTGCAGTTTTTAAATGGCGATGCGGCCCTCATCGGACCGCTCAACCCTATGCTAACCACCTGGCTCAGCGAACAGGCGGCCAGGCGCAAGATGCCGTTGGCCGTGCTACCGATACCTACCGGCCAGACTACGCCCTTTGCCGACCTAAGGGCGATAAACGTGGTGGCCTTTCGACAACGCGGTACCGTAGGGACAGGGCGGACAGAGGCCATAGTGGCCTTCGCCAATTTCGCTGCCCCGCTCCTAAGCCTTATCCAGAACGAGCATCTCTTTCTGCTCCCCTACCCTGAGCAAACTGACAGGGCGGTGAGTAACCCACTAGCTGCAAGTCTAGCGGCTACACGCCTAGCCTCGGCGCCGGACAGTCCTTATACCTTAGGGACCAATAAGGGGAGTCGCGCCATGCCTTGGGCCGAAACCATTGCCCCACTATGGCTCTCATTCTTAAAGGGGGAGCTCCTGCCCCAAGAGCTCCCCCGCGCCATACAAGAGGCGCTGTTGACACTAGTTCCCTAAGGCGGCGTTGAAAAATGCGCCTAGGTTAGTGTGTAGCTCCAGCCAGTAGACCAAGAAACCCACGGCGAGCGCTAGCACAGTGGTGATGACCGAGGCCATGAACGCCGAACGCTTGTGGAGCGCCAAGAGCGGGAACATCGCATCACCATCCTGAGAAATCGAGTTCGTCAGTAAAGCCGCGAAAGGCAAAAGGCCGCGCGAGTAGAGGGTGACAAACATAATTTGTGGCCCACAACCGGGTATTAGTCCGATCAGACCGCCCACTAGGACCGCCACCAGCCCTGTGGTCATGAGGAAGGTTTCGATGAGGGCCTCGCCACTGGCATAGTCGCCCCGACCGAGGAGGAGCACCGTCAACTCATAGACCAGAAAGCCGACAAAAACCCACGAGACGACGAACGCGGTCTCTTGCGCCGCGTGAATAATGGTCTCCTTTAGACTAGCCGCCTTTATCTCTGCTTCCTCATGGGTCTCCTCTGCCAGAAACTTCTTGCTCGCCACGAACAAAACCATGGAAAGTAGCGCGCCCACAACCCCTACGGTTAGAATGAAATTCGGAGGAAAGATGGCCTCGACATCAAATTGGGCGGCACCAAGCACGGCTAGGACCAAGCCAATGGCCAGAAGACCGAGGTAGAATATGTACCCTTGGTGGGTCAAACGGTAGGCCAAGGTGCCCTGCGCTTGGTGGCCGGCGCTCCTATGGTGCAGGGCGATATCGACTTCGTCACCCTCGGCATGGCCCAAATGGGGCGCAAAGGTATGCTTGCCCTGCTGCTTGTGCAGCCTGGCAATCTCTTTCTTTTGTTGCTTTGAAGCTTGGTAAGAGGTAAGTAGTCTTGCCCCCAAAGGAGTTTTATCAACCAAGGTGCCCACCACGACAGCCAAGCCGAAAATTATGGCACTGATGATCAGGAATTGGCGCGGCATAGTGGCAATCATGACGAAAGCAGAATCACCCGTGGTGGCGATGAGCGTCGCAATAACCGCCCCATAGGTAACGGTGCCTTTAATGAAGAGCGGCATGATGAGGATGGACCCGCCGCAACCGGGAATGAGCCCAAGCATTGCGCCAAGGACCGGTTGCCAGCCTTTAGATTTTTCGATGCCCCCTAAAATTGCGCCCGCCCGCCGATAATTGATGTACCCAAAGAGAAGAAGCACCACCCCTACAAAGGCACCTACGTCAATAAAGGCCCCCGCCATGGCATCTAGCACTATTGGTAAAATTTTCTCAAACATCGAATTCCCCCGTTCTAAGTATAGCCTTGCTTTTTGATAGGTAACGCGGTTTCTCTGCCTCTGGCCCGAAACCCTGCGCCTTGGTGATGCTGCTCCTTTCGTGTTGCCCACATGATAACAATAATCATTCCCCTTGTCAACAGATAGGACCCTCGCCTTAGAAAGCACCCTCGCCTTGACACCTGCCCCTTGGCAATGTAGATTGTTGCCAAGGGGGGATTCTCATGACAAACCCATCATACCGCGTGCGCATTGCACCAAGCCCCACTGGGGACGCCCATGTCGGGCACGCGCGCACCGCGCTCTATGACTATATATTAGTCAAACAGAATGCGGGAACCTTTATTTTACGCATTGACGACACCGATACCGCCCGCAACACCGCGACCTCCGAAGAGGGCGTCATCAGAGGATTGCAGTGGCTGGGCCTTGATTGGGACGAAGGCCCCGACAAAAACGGCGACTATGGCCCCTACCGCCAGAGCGAGCGACTGGATACCTACTCCACTTACGCCAAAGAATTGCTTGCCCAAGGAAAGGCCTACTTTTGCTACTGCTCACAGGAGGAGCTTGAGTCCATGCGCGAGGCGCAGCTTTTGGTCAAGGAGGATCCTAAGTATACCGGCAAGTGCCGTCACCTTGGTGAAGCCGAAAAGCATAGATTAGCCGCGGAGGGTCGTGTGCCGACGGTGCGACTCGCCGTAAACGGCGGTGTGGTGGGCTTTCAAGACCTGGTGCGGGGCTGGATTGAGACCGACACCAGCTTAATGGGCGACTTCATTATCTTAAAATCCAGCGGCATTCCGGTCTACAACTTTGCCACCGTCATCGACGACCACCTCATGGCCATCAGCCATGTCACCAGGGCGGCGGAGCACATCATTAACACCATCCCCCAAGTCCTCATCTACCGGGCCTTGGGCTGGGAGGTGCCTAAATTTGCCCACTTTAGCACCATGCTCAACGAGGACCGCAGCAAGATGAGTAAGCGCAAGGGGGCGACCTTTATCGGGCAGTACGCCGAGATGGGCTACCTACCTGAAGCCATGTTGAATTTCTTGGCCTTCTTGGGGTGGAGCCCGGGCGATGCGGGCGATGAAATCTACACTTTAGATGAACTAGTCGCCAAATTTTCTTTGGAAAAATGCACCGCATCTAATGCAATTTTTGACGCCAAGAAGCTCGACTGGATTAATGCCAAATGGATTCGCCGCCTGAGCCCCCTCGACCTCGCGGTGCGCATGCTGCCCTTTCTGCAAAGAGCGGGGCTTACCGGCAATGACATCGACATCAACTGGCTCTCGCGCTTGGCAGTCTTGGTTCAGGAGCGCATGACACGCCTCGACGAAGCCCCCGCCATCTGTACGCTGTTTTTTGTCGAGCCGGAACTCCCCTACGCCGAGATACAAAAGGCCCTCGGAGATGCGGATGGCCGGGCCGCGCTCAGCGCCGTCCTACGCAGCCTAATCCCCACCCCTTGGGTGGAGAGTGAAATAGAAAAGGCCTTGCGGGCCCTGCAGCCAACGCTTGGCCTCTCCACCAAAGCATACTTCATGACGCTGCGCCTTTCGGTCCTCGGCAGCGCGGTGTCGCCACCCCTGTTTGCCAGCCTGGAAGTCCTAGGTAAGGAACGCGTCATCGCCCGTCTAGAGCGGGTTTTGACCAACCTAGCCTCAATCTAGGTCCGGGCCCGTTTCAGGCACAACCACGGCCGGTACGGTGGCAAACATTTGCCGGCGCACCACTGACTTGGCCTTCCACGCTCCCGAAAGGTAGCGCAGGGTTGGCACAAGCATGGCGACGCTCCACCCAATAGGAATGGACCACCATATGCCGCGATACCCAAGCGCGGTGGTGGTCAGCCAGTAGGCCGCCCCCACGCGCACGACTAAACTGGCGAGCGAAGTAAAGAGGGGGATGAGGGCATCGCCTGCGCCCCTGAGGACGCCGTTTAAGACCATCAGGACGCCAAAGATGACATAAAAGAGGGAAACGGTGCGCAGGTAGTCGACGCCCTGTGCGATGACCTCAACCTCTGCGTCGGTGACAAAAATCTGAATGAGGTAGGGGCCGGCAGTCAGCACCAACAGAGTGATGAGCACGGTGCTGACAATGACCATGGCCAGCGTGGCTCTCACGCCCTGACTAATGCGGTCAAAACGCCCCGCCCCGATGTTTTGCCCCGTATAGGTGGCCACTGCCATGCCTAAGTTCATGATTGGCATCATAGCGAATGAGTCCATGCGTCCGGCGGCGGCGAAAGCGGCCATGGTGGTTGGACCAAAGGAATTGACCAAGGCCTGCACAAACATCATGCCCACCGAGGCAATGCCTTGCTGAATAGAGCTAGGGATACCGATTTTGACCATGGTAGCGAATATTGCGCGGTCAAAAACCCATTGTTTGGCAAGAAACTTTAGATAGGGCACTTTATAGTAGATATACAATAAAGAGAGCAGGGAGGACACTCCCTGCGATATGACCGTCGCCCAAGCCACCCCGGGAACGCCCCACTTAAGGACCACCACAAAGTAGATATTGAGGACCACATTAACTAGGGTCGACACGATAAGGAAGTATAGCGGCGTCTTGGAATCTCCTAAGGAGCGCAAAATGCCGGCCAAGGCATTGTAGGCGAACATGAAGACGACGCCCCCGAAGAAGATTTGCATGTAGGAAGTAGCATCCCCCAGTATCGCCTCCGGTGTGCCCAAGAGCAGCAAGAGGGGACGGCTGAGCACCACACCCACCACGCTCATGACGAGGGCGAGCACTATCTGAAAAGTAAGCGCGGTCGAAATTGCTCGCCGCGTTTTTTCTTCGTCCTTAGCGCCAAAATACTGCGAAATGACCACGCCGGAGCCCATGGACAGGCCGAGGACCACCGCTACCAGCAAAAAAATGACCGGGAAACTGGTGCCCACCGCCGCTAAGGCCTGCGGGCCGATAAAGCGTCCCACGACGATGGCATCGACCATGTTGTACAACTGTTGAAAAATATTGCCGATAAACATAGGTATCGTAAAAGTCCAGATGAGTTTCGCCGGCGACCCTTGGGTCATGTCCCTAATCATTGCCCCGACCACCTTACCGCAGATTTTATTCAGCATAGCATGTGCGCGGCATAAATGCTATGGTTACCGAAAAATCTGCCGCAAGCCGCCGGGCGTTAATCTGCCGCCAAGCTCTGCCCGGCCAAGTGGGCCTCATGCAGACTGCGGTACATGCCATCGGTGGCGAGAAGCTCGCCATGCGTTCCTTCCTCTACCACACGCCCTGCGGCTACGACGATGATTTTGTGCGCCTTTTCGATGGTGGACAGGCGGTGGGCGACCACGACCACCGTGCGCTCCTGCATGAGCCGGTTGAGGGCCTCTTGTACCAAAGCCTCAGATTCGGAGTCGAGAGAGGCGGTGGCCTCGTCTAGGAGCAAGATGGGGGCACGGCGAATGACGGCCCGGGCGATGGCGATGCGCTGCCTCTGCCCCCCGGAAAGCTCGGCACCCTTCTCCCCTACCTCGGTCTCATAACCACTGCCGAGGGCCATGATAAAATCATGGGCATTGGCTGCCTTGGCGGCATCAACGACCTCTTCACTACCGGCTTCTAACCTGCCGCAGCGAATGTTATCGGCGATGGTGCCGGAAAAAAGATGCGCGTCTTGCGGCACATAGCTAAGGTGCCCGCGGGCCTCGGCTAGACTTTGCGCGCTGAGGGTCGCGCCGTTAATGATTATCGAACCCTTCTGCGGCTCATAAAAACCCATGATGAGCTTGAGTAGGGTACTCTTGCCCCCGCCGCTGGGACCAACCAGCGCGATCATTTCACCCTTGTTAGCCGTGAGAGAGATGCCATCGATAACTTTTTCGCCGTCGGCATAGGCGAATTCAACATCACGGAAGGCGACGGGTGCGGACACCAACGCATCCATGCCGGTAAAACTCCTTGGCTCGTCGGGTTCGTTCTGCAAAGCGACCACCCTCTCCGCCGCCGCCCAGGAGCTCTGCAGGCCGGTAATATGTGCGCCGATGCCGGTAAAGAAACGCTCCACGCCATTTTGCGCCTGCACCACCATGACGATTTCGGGCACGCTTATCTCGCCCTGCATCGATAAAATGGCCGAGACCAAGAGTAAACCCATAAAATTTAGCATCGAGGTGACAAAATTCGCGCCTTCTAAGTAGGCTTGGGTGCCCACTCTCTCTAGTCCGAGGCGCCGCACGCTCTGGCTGTTCGCCACCAGAGTCTTTTCCATGATGGGGTAGAGAGAAAAGCTTTTTATCACCGCAATGCCGGCGAATAAGTCGGTCAAGGTCGTGGTCAGCACACTTTGTTTGGCTTGCCAGGCCCGGCTTATCTCGCGCAGCTTACGGGAGGCCAGCGTGTTGGCCAAGACCCCTATAGTTCCCGAAAATACGGCGACCAAGCCTAGGCGGTAATCCACTCTGAAGATGATGAAGGCACTGATTAGGCAGAAACTCGCCTCAAAGAGCATCCGGCTGGGCATATCCCCGAGAAGGGCGACGGTCGCATTGACATCGTTAGTCATGCGCGACAAGGTTTCGCCGCTGTGATGCGCCTTGAAGTAGCCTATGGGGAGAGAATGCAGCTTGAAGAAGATGCGTTGGCGAATGACCGCCGTAATATCCGCCACCCGGCGCTGCAGGAGCAAAAACCCCACCATGAACACCGTCAAGGACAGGACGAAGTACCCTAGGGCCTGTTGGAGAGACTGCAAGAGGAGGGATGTGCTCATTTCAACCATGGCGACGAAGACATCGTGCAGCAAGTACAAAAAGACCAGTTGAATGCCCGTCTCACCCACCGCCCGGATAACTATGCCCAGAATAAAACCCGTGAAGCTGTTGCCGGCCAACTTTAGCACCTGTAACAAGGGATTACCCCGCAACTAAACCGCCTCCTTTCCCGGCGAGTTGGTGCGCCACTGGCGCGCATATAGGTCGGCATAGGCGCCGCCCTTGGCCATGAGTTCGTGATGCTTGCCGCTCTCAATGATGCGCCCCTGATCGAGCACCAAGACGCGGTCGGCGCGGATGATAGTCGTCAGACGATGGGCCACCACGAGCACGGTGCGCTGGCGCATGAATGTGTCGAGGGCTTCCTGCACGAGGACTTCTGACTGCACATCTAGGGCTGAGGTGGCCTCATCGAGGAGCAAAATAGGGGAGTTCTTGAGAAAGGCGCGAGCCAGGGCCAGGCGCTGCTTCTGCCCGCCGGAGAGGCGAGCCCCCATCTCCCCCACCATAGTGGCATACCCTTCGGGCAGAGCCAAAATAAACTCATGGGCATAGGCCGCCTGGGCCGCGGCGACAACTTCGTCCTCCGTTGCTGCGGGCCATCCATAGCGGATATTCTCGAGCACCGAAATGGGGAACAAGAAATTATCCTGCGATACCACGGCCACTTGCTCCCGCAGCCGTTCTAGGTGCCACCGTTCGGCAGGCAAACCAAAGACGCTAACCTGCCCGTTTTGGGGGGCATAGAGGCGGGTAACCAGACGCAGCAAAGTGGACTTACCACTGCCGCTGGCCCCCACCAAGGCCACGCATTGCCCCTCCGGTACGACAAAACTCAAGCCGGCGAGTGCCTTTTCTTCGCGCCCTTCATACTGAAAGTCCACCTCGGCAAATTCTATAGCCGTAGGACCCACCGCCTGGGGTGCGATTCCCGCAGTGCTTTCTGGTTCGAGGGCTAAGAGGGCGACCGCGCGCTCGGCTGCCGCCAACTCCGAGCGCATCGCCGCCAAGAGCTGGGGCATGCGGCTCATGGGGTCGGTCAGGTGGGTCATGAGCTGCACAAAGGCCATGAGTTCGCCGATAGAGATATCGCCCCGGATGACAAACCAGCCTCCCACGCCAAAACAGAGGAAGAAAGAAAAAATCATGAGCAAGAAGCTGACCCCGCCCATCGCCATGCGGCGCCCAACCAAGGCCCACTGGCATCTTCGCGCTTCATCGACCGCGCGGGCAAATTGCCGAACGAGGTGCTCTTTTAACCCAAAGGCTCGCGCCACCTCCATGCCCTGTGTGGACTCCTGGGTCAGCGTGGTGGCTACCGCCAACTTTTCCTGCAGCTCCTTGCTGAGTCGCCCGATGGGCGCCCCGAGGACGGTGGCGGTCACCAAGAGGAGCGGGGCGCCCAAAACAACAATCGCGGTCAGCTGCCACGAGGCGTAGAGCATATAGGCCAGGGCGAACACGGCGGCGAGGGGCAAAAAGATGATATTGCCCAAGGTTTGCGTCACAAACTCTTGCACCCGACCGAGGTCGTTCGTCAGTCTAGATATGTAGTCGCCGCTGTGTTGCTTGTTGAAATCGGACATTTTTACCCGCAAAAGGTGCGTCGCAATTTTTTCACGTAAAGCCGCTATGCTCGTTTCGGCGAAGGTGCCCGCAACCTTAATTTGCAGGTAGCGAATAATCATCTCGCCTAGGAGGACGAAAACCGCCAAGCGCAGCAAGTAGTATATGGCGCTGTTGTCCCGCGCGACAAGGGCGTCTAGCACCAGACGTGCCCAGTGCGCCGTAAAAATTGCAAAACCCACGCGGAGCAGGGCCGCGACCACCACAAAGAATAACCTATCCTTCCTCGGCAGCAGTGGCCAGAGTCGCTTCACCTGCTCAATCATGGTGCATGCCCTCCTTCAGGAACTTGACCACCTCAGGCTGTCCACTGATGGAGCCATAAACTTTCGCCGAGTGAACCGTCTCTTCGAGCATGGGCAAAGTTACTGCCTCGTCCACCAGGAGCGAGCCGACAACGAAGATGCTAATCTTGGTGCCGCTCTTTAGGTGCCGCTGCACCAGCGCTTTGTCGAGTTTAAAAACGCCAATGGCCCAGACGCTCCGCACCTCAGGGGTCTCGGTGGATATACTAATCATCTTGCCGCGCAGCGACTCGTCAGAAACAACGGGGTCATGTACTTTCAGCTGGTTACGCACGGCGGTCCGCACAAACTCACTGCGGTTACTGTAGAAACCTTGGTCCACTAAATAGTCCATCTTGCCTAGGTCGACAATGCTGAGGTTGATGGTAACTTTTTCTTGGTCAGGCATAAGCTCAATCCTTTCACTGGGGAAACAAAAAGACATTCCCTTTGTTTTGTGTGTTTCATACTCCACTAGCCATCCAGGTGGAGTATATCGCAAAACATAGGGGAGGTCAAGAGGGTAAGCAGGAGTTTTTCGATTGTTAGCAAATATTTGTGTAGTAGAAACATAGCGATAGAAATTGACCGAGGAGGTTCGCCATGAAATTTGACCCGCTCTACTACCCCCATGCCGCCCAGCGCATGGCTACTTATGCCAGCCGCGGCATGGTGGCCGCCTCGCAACCCTTAGCTGCCGAAGCCGGGCAAAGCATCTTGCGTCAAGGTGGCAATGCCGTCGATGCCGCCATTGCCACCGCGGCCTGCCTGACGGTGGTAGAACCTACGGCCAATGGCATTGGGAGCGACGCTTTTGCCTTAATCTGGCACCAAGGCCGGCTCCACGGATTAAATGCCAGCGGCCCCGCGCCGCAAAGCATCTCGGTGGCCGCCCTCAAAGCTTTAGGTCACACCGAAATGCCTAAGTTTGGCTGGTTGCCGGTGACTGTACCGGGGGCTCCGGCAGGGTGGGCGGAGATGTCGGCGCGCCTGGGCAAGCTACCGCTCACCACAGTACTCGCGCCGGCCATTGAACTGGCTGAAGGCGGCTTCCCCCTCTCCCCCACCTTGGGTCGCAGCTGGAAAGGCGCTTTGCTGGCCGACCGCGGGCAGTTTAAGGGGGCGGAATATGAACCGTATTTTGCGCTGTTTGCACCCCATGGTCACCCGCCGGAAATCGGCGAAGTATGGCGCTCGCCCGAGCATGCCGCCACGTTAGCGAGCATTGCCGCCACTAAGGGGGAATCATTTTATCGCGGGGAATTGGCCGAAAAAATGGTCGCCTTCGCCAGGCAACATGGGGGCTTCTTAGAGAAAACTGACCTCGAAAATTATCGGCCGGAGTGGGTTACTCCCATCGCGGTGGATTATCGCGGCTACGAAGTGTGGCAATTGCCGCCCAACGGGCAAGGGTTGGTTAGCCTAATCGCCCTCAACATCCTTAAGGAATTGCCATTTAGTGGAGCCCTCACGCTAGAAACCTGCCACCAACAAATTGAAGCCATTAAAATCGCGTTCAGTATTGGGTTCAAGCATATCACCGACCCCAACTACATGCAGGTCACGACCGCGGAACTACTAAGCGACGATTTCGCCCGCCGCTGTAGGCTCGGCATTACCGCACGGGCCAATATCCCGGAGCCCCTCATTCCCCAGAGGGGAGGCACGGTCTACTTGGCGACAGCCGATGGCGAAGGGAATATGGTGAGCTACATCCAGAGCAACTACATGGGCTTTGGCTCGCGCATCGTCATCCCCGGGACGGGCATTGCGCTGCAAAATCGCGGCAACAGCTTCACGCTGGACGAGGGGCACATTAACGTCCTCGCCGGGGGCAAGAGGCCCTACCACACCATCATCCCCGGCTTTTTGACGCACCATAAACAGGCTATGGGACCCTTCGGGGTGATGGGTGGCTTTATGCAGCCCCAAGCACATGTGCAGGTGCTCATGAACTGCCTTGATTTTAACCACAACCCCCAGGCCGCGCTGGACGCACCGCGCTGGCAGTGGATTAGTGGCAACACCCTGCATGTCGAGCCTACCTTCCCTAACCACCTGGCGCAGGCCCTGAACAGGCAGGGGCACCAGGTGGTACGCACTTTGGAAAGCACGAGCTTTGGGCGCGGTCAAATTATCTGGCGCGACCCTCACACGGGCGTACTCTGCGGCGGCACTGAATCGCGCACGGATGGGCATATTGCCTGCTACTAGGCAACAAACAACGAAAAAGACCGCCTTCCCTGAGGGAGACGATCTTTTGGCCATGTGTTTACGGCGAGACTAGCAGGTCGGACAAGCCGCCGGCGCGGCCGGCACCAGCATGGGCCAAATAAAGACTCCGGCAACGACCAGCACTACCACAACTACGGCGATGACAAGGTACTTATTGTTTCCCTTCAACATGTTCAACCCTCCCATTGTGTGACTTACCGCTTCTTGGTCATGCTAATTCTAAGGCGATTTCCATCATTTGGGTAAAAGTATTTTGCCGCTCCTCGGCTGACACCAACTCGTGCGTGACTAAAGAATCTGAAACCGTCAACAAGCACAAGGCATTAACCCCAGCGCGATTGGCATTCATATAGAGGGCTGCCGCCTCCATTTCCACCGCCATAATGCCCATACGAGCCCATTTCTTCCAGGCTTCTGGGTTGTCATCATAGAAGATGTCGGAGGAGAGGATGTTCCCCACCTTGACCGGTATCCCTTTACCGGCGGCGACATCCACCGCCTTCTTTAAAAGCGACCACGAGGCTGTGGGGGCGTAGGTGCCCGGCAGTCCGTACTGGCTGGCGTAATTCGAGTTGGTAGAGGCGGCCATCCCGATAACTATGTCCCGCACTTTGACCTCCGCTTGGAAGGAGCCACAGGACCCTACCCGGATCAAGTTCTTTACTCCATAAAGGTGGATCAACTCATGTGAGTATATGCCGATAGAGGGCATGCCCATGCCGGTGCCCATGACCGATATCTTCTTGCCACAGTATGTACCGGTGTAGCCGAACATATTCCGCACAGTGTTAAACTGCACGGCATCCGGAAGATATTTATCCGCAATAAACTTCGCGCGCAGGGGGTCGCCAGGCAGCAATATGGTCTCCGCAATTATCCCCTGCTCCATTACCCCAATATGTGGTGTTGGAATCATCTTTGACCTCCTAAATAGGTTGACTTTCTGCTTAAATTGTACCCTAAACTGTAGGCCAGGTCAAAATTTTGCCAAGGCAATCGCCCCTAATTGACTTTCTGGGAACCACTGCCTATTATAATATCATGGTAGTAGCGCAGATAAGTTGGATGAACTCATGGGTTGTATCGACCCTGCTTTTAAAGTAACGGAGGGAGGGATGAAGATGGGAATGAGCTTAGGATTTAATCTCGGTGGAGTGCTAACCATGCTGGTGATGTTTATCGCTTGGGCGGCCGTTGTGATGTTCCTGGTGGCCTGCGCACTGGCCCTCCACTATCATGTTGCCGGCAAGACCGCGGAATATGACCGCGCCAAGGACATCGCGGTGAAGGTGCTGGGTCTCGTGGTGGGGCTAATGCTGTTGGTGTTGATATTTACGCTCCAATTTCGGTAATCGAGAGACCAAGCACGACCAAGCACATAAAATTGTCGAGGGCAAATGCCTGAGGGAGATGAGCCATGCACCTTCCACTAGGAATTTACGAACAAATCGTCAATCTCGCTACCCAGAATGGCCTGCAGACTCTCGGGCAGGGCACAGAAACAGAGATGGTGCCACTTGACGGCGCGGCGGCCGAGCCCCTGCTTGCTCGCTACCTCAACGAGGCCCTGACCAAGGGCCTGGCCTACTTGAATGACAAATCTGGGGAGGATGAGGTGCTCAGGCGGCAGGTGGACGCCTGTAATCGCCTCATCAAACTAATGGCCGACCTCACCGACGAAGACGATCTGCTTGATTGGACCATCGGTCCCGCACGGCAGTTGCTTTTAGCCGTTCTTGATAGGCAGAGCCTATCGCCGACCCTCACCCCCGCAAGACACCAATCACTCCCTCGTCCGGCCACCACTCTCTCCATCAGCACTTTGCTTACCGGTTCTGCTCACGAACCATCCATGCTCAGTGAGCTAAAGAAAGAGATTTTAACCGCAGACAGGATTGACTTACTGGTCTCATTTATAAAATGGAGCGGTCTCAGGCTCATTTTGGGGGAACTGCAAACATTCACTAGGACGAAACCCCTCCGGGTTATTACCACCTCCTACATGGGCGCGACGGACCTTAAGGCCATTATGGAGCTGGTGCAACTGCCGGGCGCAAGGATTAAAGTGTCCTACGATACGCGCTCCACGCGGCTCCATGCTAAATCTTACATGTTTATCCGCGAGAGTGGCTTCTCAACCGCCTACGTAGGGTCGTCCAACCTATCCGGAGCGGCCATTGGTGGCGGCCTCGAATGGAACGTGAAAGTAACGGCGAAGGACATGCCGCATGTCTTTCGCCATCTCGAAGCCACTTTTGAGACCTACTGGAACGATGGCGACTTCCAAGACTACTCTGCCGAGGACGAGCCCGTGTTGCGCGCCGCCTTGGGAACAGAGCGGTCGGGAGATTTAACGAGCCCTCTCTTTTTCCGCATTGTACCCTACCCTTTTCAGCAAGAGATTTTGGAGCGCCTCGAAGCCGAGCGCAACCTTCATGGGAACTATCGGAACTTGGTGGTGGCCGCTACCGGCACCGGTAAGACCGTCATCTCGGCATTTGATTACCAACGCTTTTGTCGCCAGAACCCGAAGTTACCAAATCGCCTGCTCTTTGTGGCGCACCGGCGGGAGATACTGCAACAGAGCCTACAATGTTTCCGCACGATTCTCAGGGACAATAACTTCGGTGCTATGCTCTCTGGCCAGGACCGGCCCGAAGCCCTGAATCATCTTTTCGTTTCTATCCAAAGCTTCAACTCGCAGGATTTCACCAAGCTAATCCCCAAGGACTACTATGATTACATCGTAGTTGACGAGTTCCATCACGCCGCTGCGCCCAGTTATCAAGACCTGCTCACTCACTGCCGTCCTAAGATCTTGCTCGGGTTAACCGCCACTCCCGAACGCTTGGACGGGCAAGACATCGCCAGCAGGTACTTTGGTGGCAGATTGGCAGCGGAAGTTCGCCTGCCGGAGGCCATAAACCGCCAGTTGCTAGCTCCCTTTCAATATTTCGGGGTCAGTGACGCTGTCGACATCAGCAAGATCCGCTTCGAGCGGGGCCGTTATGATATTGCTCAACTAGAAAAAGTCTACACCGGCAACGACCTGCGCACGGATGCCATCTTGCGCGCTTTGCGTCGCTATGTCGACAGACTCGACCGGGTAGTTGGTCTGGGTTTTTGTGTGAGCGTGGCGCATGCCAAGTACATGGCTGCGCGCTTTACGCAGCATGGGGTGCCTGCCATGGCCCTTCACGGCGACTCGACCCCAGAGGAGCGCGAAACCGCCAAGAGCAGACTAACCAAAGGAGAGGTGTGCTTCATCTTTACGGTGGACCTCTACAACGAAGGCGTGGACCTGCCGGAGGTCAATACCATCCTCTTTCTCCGGCCCACGGAGAGCCTCACGGTGTTTTTGCAGCAACTAGGTCGCGGTTTGCGGCTCTGTGAGGGCAAGGAGTTGCTCACGGTGCTAGACTTCATTGGCCACGCCCATCGCCAGTACAGTTTTGAGGCTAAATTTAGAGTCCTGCTAGGCCGCACCGCGCGCGGGGTGCCAAGAGAAATTAGCGATGGATTCCCCTCCCTACCGCGAGGATGTCACATCCTACTAGAAGCGGTGGCGCAAGAGATAATCCTAGCCAACATTCAAGAGAGCATCCTCACTCGCGCGAATCTCATCGACAAAATTCGCAATCTCATGCTGGATACCGGCCAACAACCAACCCTAGGTTCATTTTTGCGTGCTTTTGAGAACCTCCGTCCTGCGGACATTTACAAACGAGGCACTTTCACTTCTTTGCGCAGCGAAGCCGCCCCAGGGACTCGAGAGCATCAACTAGACGAGCAGACTATGAGCAAGGCCTTTTTACGACTCAGCCGCATTGACTCACGCCGATGGATCTGTTTCTTGCGCGACTGCCTGCGAGGAGGTCTCCCCTCAATCTTAAGCGAAGAGGAGCTGCGCATGACTCGCATGTTCCACTACACCGTGTGGCAGAAAGTTCCTTCCGCGATGAACCTACCAAGTGCTCGGCAAGGATTCTCAATCGTGCAGCAAGACACGTTGCTCCGTGCCGAGTTGGGCGAGCTGCTTGATTATTGCTACGATCGCATCGATTTTGTGGACAAGAGGGTTGCGCTCGCCTTTGTCTGCCCACTAGATTTACACTGCACCTACTCGCGCGATGAAATCCTCGCGGCAGTGGGACTTTGGACCGATGATGTTCGCCCCGAGGTGCGCGAAGGGGTCAAGTGGTTGCCCGAACAAAGGGCCGACCTCCTGTTCGTCAATCTCCACAAGGATGAAAAGAACTTTTCCCCAACCACCATGTACCAAGACTATGCCATTAGTGAAACGCTGTTTCACTGGCAAACACAGTCCACGACTTCGGCTCAGTCCCCCACTGCCCAGCGCTATTTCAACCACCGCCGCCTAGGTAGCCAGGTACTTTTGTTTGTCCGCGAGCATAAAATGCTAAAAAACCAGGCCCAGCCCTACACCTACCTCGGCAAGGCTAACTACGTTAGCCATACCGGTAGCCGTCCGGTGAGCATTATCTGGCGGCTAGAAGAGCCCATGCCACTTTCATTGCTGCCTGCCGCCTTAAAGGCGGGGGCAATATAGGCGACGGCGGTTCTTCATGTTAATTGTCGATATCAATGAAGACCCCAAAATCTGCTGCGACGAGCTGCAATAGAGCTGCTACTTCAGGCGAAGCTGCGCCACCATGTCCTGTTAGCGAGGCGAAGACGATGAGGCCCCGCATCCCTGGCCCCGCAAAGGCGATGGTCACAAGGTGATCGCTTGGCCCAATCACCATGTGTAGCACCCTGCTGTCTAGATCAAATCCTGCCTTTATACCTTCGCCTATGGGCGACAGCAATTTCGGCAACCCCTGACTTGAAAAATAATAATCATAGCCCTCTATGGGTAGCACCTGGGTAGCGGCACCGACGCGCGCGAGGCGAAACCATCTGGCAGTGGCTGCGTAACCATGCTGCATCGCAAAGCCAAAGACCTGCGGCATGTCTTCCACAGCAAATTGCGGTGGCACATAGCGTAGCCCCGCCAAACGTTCCCGTAGGGCAAAGTACTTTACGACGCTACTAATTTCAACCTTGTCGGCAGGTGTGAGTTCATGCTCTGCCGGTCGCACCTGCCCATCCTGGAGCATGCCCTGTCTTTCGAGCATGGCGGTGAGGCGGGCATTTTGACTATGCTCCGCCACCGCAACCGCCCCAACGGGGCCAAGCAGAGAGATGAGGAGGAGAGCCGCTAGCGACACCGGCAACAAAATCCCCAGAGGACGCCGCACCAAGGCGAGATATTTAAGGGCGAGGACAGCCCAGAAGGCGAAGAGCCCCACGTAGTATCTTTCTTCTGTCACCCCGAAAGCGTTTATTCGAATGGCTAGAGCCGCAAAGAGCATGGCCAAGGGTGGGAGCATGAGCATGGGAAATAGTCGTTCAAACTTAGTAGGACCCTCACCAGCCCGGCGATAGGCGATGCTAAGGAGAAGCACCGTCACCGTCAGGAGGGCAAACCACAGCACGAGGTGGGTGATAACCCCCTTGGGCCACGCCCAGGTGACTAAGATATAACCAAAGTAGGCATAGAGCACGGCCATATAATGGTAAGCAAGGGTTTGACGAGGTAGTCCACCAAGTGAGGCAGCAACGGTGGACAGAACTGGGCTTCAGCGCTGTCACGCTCCTCGGCGCGAGGGATTTGCCGCAAAAAATGACCAACCGAGAAGGCGCAGGCCACCCAAGCAAAGATGGTGGCGAAGCTCTCGCCGCGCACTCTATCGCCAAACAATGTGGCAATCGCCACGTAGATAAAGAACACCCCTGCGAGCAGCACGCCGGAGTAGAGGGCTGTGCCCGCTAAGGCCAGGCCGAGTCTTAGGACATAGCTTTCGAACCATAAAGGACGCCTCCAGTGGGACACCACCAAGAACCCCGTAGCCGCTAGGCCCATCACCACAAAGTAGTGCAGCATGGCAACAACATTAAGATTCGGCAGCAAGAAATAACAATACGAAAACAAGGCCAAACTAGCCCCGCTGAACAGCCCCCAGCGGACAAACCGCTGGTGCCCACTCGCACCCTCGCCATAGAGATGGACGGTAGTAAAGACCGGTATGGCGAGCAGGAGAATTAACGATGCCCTGCCCAACGCCAGGGGTATCGCCTGGTCAAATTGCGCCCACGACCCGAATGGATACCATATCCAGGCAGTAACGGTCACCGCTAGCGCTAGCGAGGCGCAAATGGTGGCTGAGAACCGCGTCGCGATGGCTACAATATCCTGCCATAGGGGTCGCAAACTCATGATAAGTCGCTCCTCTCAATTTGTTTTTTCTGCTTGCGCTTAAATGATGTCACTGCAAAAGGTTCGTCTCTGTCGCGATAAATCACAAGAAACCTCGTAATTCCGTAGCGGCGGTGCAATGCACCGTCGTCCTTTATTGCGGTAGGGTTTTGGGCGTGATGGACGAGGATGACGACGAGGACGACGAGGACGACGCAGTGGTACTGCGTCGCTACAACGGGGGAACGGGCGGTGCCGATGGAGGGCGTGGGACCGTATCTTTAAGACTAATCCGGTTTAAACTCTAAAATATCGCCCGGCTGACATTCTAGCGCTCGACAGATGGCCTCTAGCGTTGAAAAGCGGATGGCCTTGGCCTTGCCGGTCTTTAAAATAGAAAGGTTGGCCGGGCTCAGGCCAATTCGCTCGGCCAGCTCGCCGCTAGAAATTTTCCGTCTAGCCATCATCACGTCTAAATTTATTACTATGCTCACCGCACACCTACACGGTACAGTCCACTTCATCTTGAAGCGCGACTGCCCTCTCCACCACATTTTTCAGCACCCGGACAATGAGCCCCATGAACCCCGCCGCCACCGCTACTGCCAGCCATGGCATATAGTAAAAAGTCGACAGCAGGCAGATAGCGCTCCCGCTAAAGCAACTCCACGAAATCCTGCGTAGGTGCTCCACGTTTTTCTGGCGAAAGACTTCCTCGGCCGCTAAACCTCGCAACAGACCGAACAGACTATAGAGGAGCAATACAGCCGGCATACTCCCGCCGTAGATGGTAAGGAAAAAGTATGACTCCGTCCCCCGCAAATCAGCCCGCGAAAAGTCGAGCAGCCAGCTCACCAAGGCCGGGGCAAAAATCATAACCAGCAATAGAATGGCGGCAAACGCTATGACACAGGCCTGGCTGAGCACGACTGAACTGCGATCACTCCACATACTGTTCCTCCTTAACCTTAGAGATGATTTAAGAAAATTCTAGCACATCGTTTATCGATAAGCAAAAGCATTTTATCGAGAACCGATATATTATTACGGAGGATGCAAAAAACCGAGCCTAAGAAATGGGCCCGGCATTATTCCTTGGCCTAGGTCATGTACTTCATCTGGCCCTTCTTAGCCGCATGAGTTCGTTGTCGTGGTCGGTGGACCGATGAAGCAAGAAGTTAATTGTCGCCTGCAACGAGTCGAACCTGGTGTCAAAATGCTCCTTGACTTCAGCCAATTGGTCCCCCCGGAGCTGAAAAGCGTCAAACAGTGCCCCTATCTTCTCTCCATGCACTATCTCGACCCGAACCACAGCCTGTTCGACTCGGCTGACGGTCGCATCCACTTGGTCTAGCCTCTCATCAAGACTACCGACCCTGGCCCCTAATGCGCCAACCTTATCATCAAGAAGGGCTAAGTTTTCTTCGAGATTCGTGACCTTCTGGTCGAGATTCGCGACCTTCTGGTCGAGATTCGTGACCTTCTGGTCGAGATTCGTGACCTTCTGGTCGAGATTCGTGACCTTCTGGTCGAGATTCGCGACCTTCTGGTCGAGATTCGCGACCTTCTGGTCAAGATTCGTGACCTTCTGGTCAAGATTCGTGACCTTCTGGTCAAGATTCGTGACCTTCACAACCAATTCTTGTTGTCCGTCGGCGATTTCCTTAACCGAATCTGCTAATCTGGCCAACTGCCCAAGCATGGCTTGCTGCATCTCATCGCTCATTCCGAACACTCCTAACGCATAGATGGTCTTTTCCGTCTTCTTATTCTCGACCGGGGCTCCGATTCCTGCACTGACAACAAGCCTATCTCACCGGATTAGTTGCCGTTTTAACCGTTCTGTTAACTAAAAAAACGAGGCGGATGCATGGCGCCCTTGGCAAGCGAGGGTTAGATAATGCTGCGAAACACCAGGACGAGCTCTGGGTCAAATTGCGTGCCGGCACAGCGGTCTAGTTCGGCCAAGGCCTGGTCGGTGGACATGGCCTTGCGGTAGGGGCGGTCGCTGGTCATGGCGTCAAAGGCGTCGGCAATGGCCACGATGCGGCACTCGACTGGGATATCGGCCCCCTTTAGCCCCAAGGGGTAGCCGTTGCCGTCGTACCATTCCTGATGCTTCAAGATGAAGCGGGCGATGGGCGCGAGCTCCGGGGTGGAGCTGGCAATATGGTAACCTATCTCGGCGTGACGCTCAATCTCTTTCCTTTCCTCATCAGTCAAACGCCCCGGCTTGTTTAAAATGCTGTCGGCGACGCCCACTTTGCCGATGTCGTGAAATTTGGCGAATAGCTCGAGCTCGAGTATCCTGCCCTCCGGGTAACCCATGCGGCGCGCTACAAGTAACGCCAGCTCGCCAATTCTATCGACATGCTCGCGCGTCTCGACATTCTTGGCCTCTAAGGCGGCCATGAGCGCCTGGACGATGGCACTGCGGCTGCTCAAGCGATGCAGCAGTTTTTGCCTGTACATAAGGTTGTCCGCCCGCTTAAAAATTTCGTAAAGACTCGTTGTTTCGTCCCCCGCTACCTCATAACCCAAAGAGAGACTCAGCGGGAACTGTGGTTGTTGGCGGTTATATTCCTCCTGCAGGCGGCGAATGGCGCCCACCACGGCCTCGGCCTGGGCTTGAGTGGAATCGGACAAAATGATGACAAACTCATCGCCTCCGATGCGGGCCGCCATCCCTCCACTGGGGGTGCAACGCTTCAAGATGCCGGCGGCCTCTTTTAACAGGCTGTCCCCGGCAGTATGACCGATGGTGTCGTTGACCAGTTTAAGCCCGTCAAGGTCGACAACGACGATGCCCGGCTTGGCTAGGGCCTTGTCACTAAGCCGGCTCTCAAAATAGCGCCTATTGTAGACGCCGGTTAAGGGGTCATGCCAACTGAGGAACTCCATCTCCGCTTGTTCTTTTTTGCGCTCGGTGATGTCGCGGGCCAGCACCAAGATGGCGGGCTCGTTACTGTAATCCATTTTGGTGGCATTGGCCTCCAACCACCCTGACTCCCCGCTATGGCGCAGGTAACGGTACTCGCCGGTCAGGTTATGGCCCTTCATGACTAAGGCCATGTCCCTCTGCACTATGGCCATGGATGCCGAGTGGATATAGTCAAGAGCGGTCCCTGACAAAAGCTCATCTAAATCTGTGGGGTCCAGCCCAAACATACTCAGGCCAGCTTGGTTCCAAAACCGAATCTTGCCGGTAAAATCGATGATGAACATGCCCTCCCGCATGGTTTCCACCAGAGAACGATACTTCTTCTCGCTTTGCACCAAAGCGCCCTGCGCGAGTTTAACCTCCGTGATGTCTCTAGACAGCGAAATAATCCCCTCTTGCCCGCCGGGGAGCGGAATGGCCTTCTCGCGCAAAATATTGATGCGCCGTTCGCCCCCCTTGCGCACGCATACAGCCTCGTGCTCGAGGGTCTCACCACCGCGCAGGGCGACAAGGTGCTCTTCCATTGTGCTGTAATTTTCTGGGAGAACACAGATGCGCACATTTTTGCCCTCTAACTCTTGCCGATCATACAACATACCCTGCTCGTACGCCGCATTGACCTGCAAGAAATTGCCCGCCAAGTCCATGATGGCGATGGGCACCGGTGAGAACTCAAAAAGTAGCCGGTATTGCTCCTCCTGGGTGGCGAGCCTGACCTCGGCCTCTTTGCGATTGGTGATGTCAGTGATAAAGCCCTCGAGGTACATGAGCACACCATCATCGCTAAAAACACCCCGCCCGCGCTCCCACACCCAGCGCTGCTCGCCGTTGGCATGGGTGATCCGATACTCCGACTCCAGAGATTCCTCGGCGGAAAGCCAACCCTGCCAGGCCTCCCAGTTGCGATCGCTGGGATGAATGAGGCTCCCGTATGACACCTTTTGGTTCTGCACAAGGTCCTCGGGGGTGTAACCCGTCACTTCCAAGCAGCCGTCACTGACATAGATCATAGTCCAACCGGGGTCATTGTGGCAGCGGTACACAAAGCCGGGTAAATTGCTGATGAGCGTCGCCAAGGTCTGCTTAGTTTGCCGCAGAGTGCTCTCCATTTGGCGCACCTCGGCGCTCCCCAAGGCAGAGTCATCGGCAAAATCCCTAAGTTTAATTTTACGGTTCTGCAATAGTCATCCCTCTTTCGCTGCTACCCCTTGACCTTCGTGCTGTATTGTTTTCGCGGCGGGTGGCGATTTCCCTTTTCTATCGCTTAGCTCCGCACTCGCCACAATAGGGAAGATGGTTGTTGGTGCGGGCGTGACATTGGGGGCATGGTGCTACCTGCCCTGCCCCACACCAGGCACAGTGCAGAGACGGATGGGGGAAACCGCAGTTAGGGCAGGACTTCCGCCACAGGCGACGATTTCTGATGGCCTCGTTAGAGAAGAACCTGTTTTTGAGAAAAACAATGCCGGCGATAGAGATGGCCGCGCCACCGACCGAAATAATTAATTCCACCGGAAGCAGTCCCCTCAAGGCGGGGTAGACTACCCGATAGAAGAGAATCAGGGCCTGTAATGCGCCAAACCCGAGCACGCTGTTGCCCACAACCACGTACCGTGACAAGGAGCGTCGCGTGCGAAACAGATTAAAGACCAAGAAGGTCAGGGCAAACACCGCCAAGGCATAGGTGAGCAAGGCAACCCCAACCACCAGGTTGCGGGCGCGATTTTGGCGACCGAGTTCGTCGTGGTATCGCTGTTGTGCCGCGAGAAAAACCGTCTTTTGCGGAGCAAAGACATCTGTTGTGAAGGTGTCTAGGGCGGCTCGCGCCACTGCTATCTCTTTCTGCAGCGTTTCGAGTTGCAGCCGCGTTTCTTCCCACCTCAGTCTCTTGTCTCTGTCGTCGATACCGCGGTCGAGCAAGGTGCGATATTCTTCGCGCGCTTTCTCATATGCCGACTGCGCGGCAGCGACAGCCTCAGTATGACGCTGTACAGTCATCGCCAGCTCGTTTTGCTCTTGTGCGAGAAGATTAAATTCGGCCTCCACGCTCGCGGGAATATGCTCTGCACGAATCGCCGCCCAATCAGGGGGCGGAAAGAATTGAGTGATGTTCTCAGCAGCCCAAAGTCCCCCAATTAATAAGAATACGGTTAAAGCTAGGGCCAGTATTTTTTCCGCTGTGGTCGTGCCATCGCTGACCTTGCTTTCGTCTTTCTCGTTGTATTGCTCTGCCATGCCCTTCTCCCTCCTCTTTTTTTAGTTAACCGGTCGCCATGGCAATTAGGCTGATGTTTCGCCGCAGCAACGCACCAATGGCACCGGAAACGCGCTACAGACCATAGCCTAGGGTATAACCGATCCACATCCAAAATATCGACAAAGCGAGGAGCCCAAGTTGCAGGGGCCAAATGAAGCGAAACCACTTGGCATAGCTAATCCCGGCCAGGCCTAGAGAAATGAGGAGTACGGCGTTGGTCGGGTAGAGCACGTTAGAAAATCCATCGCCAAACTGAAAGGCTAAAATGCCTAGCTGGCGACCTATACCTAAGAAATCCATGGTCGGCACAATGATGGGCATCAGGATAAAGGCCTTTGCCGACCCCGACCCGATAAAAAAATTGAGGAAGAGCACCAGCAAGAATACGGCAAGGAGCGCCGTAAAGGGCGCAAACTGACCGATAGTTTCCCAGGCCCGGTAGAGAATCCAGTCCAGCAGGCGACCCTCGGTCATGACGTGTCTGATACTCGAAGCCAACAAAATAAGGACAATCGCCGGTGCCATCCCCCACGCACCAATTAGGTACTGCCGGCCCACCCAAGCCAACTTCATGCCGGCAAGTAGCCCCACGCCCACAGCCGCCAACAAGAAGATGAGCGCAATCACCAAGAGGCTCAGGTCTCGAAGGAGCGGCACGGCGGGAGAAGCGGCAACTACCACCATCATGACTGCCATACAGGCCACAAAATAAACATAAGCTGCTTTCGGGAGCACCGATTCGTTGGTTAAGGACAAGACCCGCTCTACACTCCGCGTTCTGGCTATATGCCTTCGCAGATAGAACATCAACATCGCGTACACGGAAAGAAAGACAATGAACCGGAGGAGCGCCCCAGAAAACAGCGGCACCCCTGCCAATTCCTGCGCCACGCCGACAGTAAAGGGGTTCGTCACGGCCGCGGCAAAGCCAAGACCCGCCGCCAATACACTGACCCCGAGTCCCGTCAAGGTATCCCACCCCATCCCCCGAGCCAGCAAGACGACCATAGGCACAAGCGGCACCACCTCCTCAAAGACCCCGACAAAGGCCCCGAGCGACATAAACGCTAGCAACAAGGCGCCGAGCAAGAGGCCTTCGCGGCGGGCAAACCGCCTGGCAATGCTCACAATCGACCCCTCGATCAGCCCTGTCACCTTAAGCACATGCAAAGCTCCGCCAATCAGCAGCAAGAATACGATAATGCCAATGATCAGCGCCCCGGCATCACCAAGAAGGACGAGCAAGGGCGACAAGAGCCACACCCATAGCGCAATCCCAGCTTGGTCAACCGGGGTAAATGTTCTGGTGTTCACATCAAAAACCCCACTTGGCACTAAGTAGGTCAGCGCACCGACTAGGAGCAACAAGGCGATGAGGATAGCTCCGGTGTTGATGAAATTTCGTAGACCAAGCTGCTTGTCTTCCATTTACTTCCCCCCCCCTATACAAATTGGACCACCAGAACCCCTAGGTAGGCCGCACCGAGCGTGTTGAGTAAGCCCAAGGAGCGGATTTCTCCAGGTACCGCCACGAGGACGACGGTCTAATACACCGTCGCTACGAAATACGGGGCCCCCGTAGCAACGCACCACTGGTGCGTTGTCCATGTTTGACCAACAAACGGGAATAGCGCGAGGAAAAAGGTGTTCCACGAGGACGACGGTGTAATACACCGTCGCTACGAAAATCGTGTTTCGCCGTAGCAACGGGTCTGCACCCTTCTTTGTAGACACGCTTAGTGGCAACATAGCCAGGTTGCTCGGGGAATCCTGATTCTTTCCCTTCCCCCTAGGGGGAAGGGAAAGAATGGAAAGAATGGTAGACACTTTGGGCTACATTCTCGCTCCCTTTTCCCCGTAATGAAAATGCTTTTAATTACCAGCCATTTTTAGTCGATAGTCCACGGGCGATAAATTCTGGAGCCTCGATTGAAATCTTTCGTTGTTATAGAAGATCAAGTAGGTTTGAAGTTTCTCCAAAAACTCCTGCTCCGTGTCGAAGGTGTCGTTGTAAAACCACTCTGTTTTTAGATGACTAAAAAAGGACTCTACCACAGCATTATCTCCCGGACAGCCAGCACCGGACATACTTACGGTTATGTTGTAATCCGCGAGAAGATCGGAGTATAAGAAAGATCGATATTGGGGGCCTCGGTCACTGTGCAGGATAAGATTAGAGCAATCGCGGGTTGCAATGACTCCTTTAACAGCATCAACGACCAAATCTAGATTGTTATGCTTAGCTACTTGATACGATACTAC
>JAGXSS010000098.1 GCA_018334055.1 Peptococcaceae bacterium | reverse complement strand
CACTGCTCTAGCTAAGCAATTTCCATTCTACTTCCCCATCGAAATACCAGCTAACACCTATCGCGGCCAGACTGCACCCATACCGACAGCCGCAGTCATCAATCTGCTAATTGTGCGCCGAGACCTCCCAGATACCCTCGTCTACAACATGACCAAAGCCATTTTTGACAACTTGGAAACTCTAGGTAATGCCCATGCCTCGGCCAGACTTATCAGCCTTGACCGCATACGTAATGGGATGCCAATACCAGTACACCCCGGTGCTGAGAGATTTTTCCGCGAAAAGGGTAAGTAAAGACACAGGGCAGATGGGCATTAACGCGCTTAATGCCCATCTGCTAATGGGCTGACATCAGGACACGGCCCTATTAAAAGATTGCGGCGGTATGTGCGGAGGAGAGTGAGCACCATGACTACTAACCACACCATTGGGAGCAATGACAGCGAGCCTGTGGTCCAAAAAATTTTAGAGAAGTACGATAGCGAAAGCCGCTTCCACAAATTTTTACCTAAGAGTCCAGCGGCCATTGCCGTTACAACCATTGCGGTCCTTCTGTCCCTTTATCACCTATACACGGCCTACTTTGGCGAGTTGCCAGCGCTGCAACACCGCTCTATTCATCTCGGTGCGATGCTTGTGCTTGCGTTTATCCTCTACCCCTTCAAAAAAGGCGGCAAGTTGTCTCCCGTTGACTTGCTTTTAGCAACAGCTAGCGCAGCGACCGCTGTCTACATGATTTGGGATCATCATGCCGTAGTGCAAAGGATCGGCCGCGAGACGACTCTCGACCTCATTCTTGCTGCGGTGGCAGTGGTGCTGGTATTGGAAGCAGCGCGCCGCGTTTTGGGGAAAGAACTTAGCATCCTAGCTATCGTCTTCTTGCTTTATGCCTATTTTGGCCCATACATGCCAGGCATTTTGGGTCATCGCGGCTATGGTATAGATGAAATTCTCGGGTTTATGTACTTAACCACCGAAGGGCTCTATGGTTCAGCCATTAGAGTTTCGGCGTCTTATATTATTTTGTTTATTATTTTTGGGGCTTTCCTTGAAAAAACTGGGGTAGGCCGCTTTTTTAACGACCTAGCCCTTGGTCTCGCCGGCGGCTCCGCAGGTGGTCCGGCTAAAGTTGCTGTAGTCTCAAGTGCACTACTGGGTACAATCAGTGGTTCCGCCGTAGCCAATGTGGTCACTACAGGTGCATTTACCATCCCCCTAATGAAACGCCTTGGGTACAAGGCCGACTTTGCGGGTGCAGTCGAGGCGGCGGCCTCAGTAGGTGGCCAGATACTCCCTCCGGTAATGGGCGCAGCCGCTTTCATTATGGCCGAGACCCTCGGCATCCCTTATGCTCAAATAGCCATGTCGGCAGCAATTCCAGCAGTTTTATACTTTCTCAGTGTCGGTATCATGGTTCACCTTCGGGCCAAGAAGCTCGGACTCGCTGGGTTACCCAAGCATGAATTGCCTGTTGTGCGCAGGGTATTGTTCCAAGGGGGGCATATGTTCCTACCACTGTTTGCCCTCATGTACATGTTGCTATCCGGTTTTACCGTTACTCGCTCTGCCTTCATTGCCATTATCCTGGTAATTTTAACGAGCTATTTCCGCAAGGACACTCGGTTGACGCTTACTGGCTTTATCGAAGCATTAGAATCGGGGGCTCGCAATACCATCGGGGTGGCGATTGCCTGTGGAGTAGTAGGCCTGATTATCGGCGTTGCCGCCCAGACTGGTTTTGCCATGCGTCTGGCGGGCACAATATTGCTCCTCGGACAAGGCAATTTAACGCTGACTTTGATTCTAACAATGTTCGCTTCACTTATCCTCGGGATGGGTATTCCTTCAATTCCAACCTATATTATTACCTCCACCATGGCGGCTCCCGCTCTAGCAGAACTCGGAGTGCCAATTTTCGTATCACACATGTTTGTGTTTTATTTCGGCATCCTAGCAAATCTCACCCCCCCTGTAGCCCTAGCCGCATTTGCTGGCGCGGGCATTGCCGGCGGCAACCCCCACAAGACTGGCATTGCGGCGATGCAGCTGGCAGCGGCGGGCTTTATCGTGCCCTTTATGTTTGTGTACTCCCCTGTTCTACTTCTGATAGGAACTACGACCACAGAAGCAATATTGGCCACCGCTAGTGCTATAATTGGCGTCATAGCACTAGGGGCAGCTGTAGAGGGGTGGGTAATTACTGTCGCCTCATGGCCCCAAAGAGCTTTACTTCTCGCCAGCGCCTTGCTCCTTATCAAACCAGGTGGGGTTACGGACGTGCTGGGAATAGCCTTGATGGCTGTGGTCTGGGCATGGCAAACATTCCATGTCAAACGACAAAGGTCGCTTCCGACATAGAGTGACTTATCCGTGCACCGTCACTGCGCCCTACAGACCCAGCAAATCCTCCAGCCGCCTACATAACGAGCCCTTATCTCCAGAAGCAAAGGCCTGCTCCCCAACTCTAGCTACGGGCATAATGCCCAGGAGGGCATTGGTCAAAAAAGCCTCGTCGGCCCGGAAAAGGTCTGCGGGGGCAAGCTTGGCCTCGCTAAAAGGGATGTTCAGTCTATGACAAAGTGCCATCACCTGCCCGCGCATGATGCCGGGCAAAGCTCCGTCTTCGATACGCGGGGTCCGCACCTCGCCTTGGGCCACGATAAAAAGGTTACTTACCGCCCCCTCGGCAATATCGCCCTTGCTGTTTAAGAGCAGCGCCTCATCGGCCCCGGCAGCGTGGGCTTCTTTTTTTGCCAAAACATTGTCCAAAAAGCTCGTCGTTTTGTGGCGCGACAGGGGCGAATGTTCATTGCGGCGTGTGGAATGGGCGATGATGGCCTTAAACCCGCGCTCGTACAAGCCTTCCTCATAAGATAGGCCGTGCTTGACTGTTATTAAGATATCGAGGGGACTATCTGGGGCCGCCAGCAATCCCTGACTGGTGCACGGCGAGACCGTAAGGCGAAGCGAGCCTAGCTGCAAGCTATTGGCAGTGATGACGCAGTTAATAGCGTCCTCCAGCTCGGGGCGGGTAGGCATATGGTAACCAAAGTAACGGGCTGAGGCCAGTAGCCGCGCCAGGTGTTCTGCTAAGAAGCGCGGCCTACCCCCTCGCACGAGCATAGTTTCGAACAATCCATCCCCGAGTAAAAAGGACCTGTTTGCTATAGCGACATGGCCCTCCGCCGCGCTCTGCAAGCGCCCATTCAAATAAATCATGGGGTCGGCTCCATAATCCCTAGGCTGCGGAGGGGCGCCTTGGCCTTGTGCCAGGTCTCGGCATACTCGGCGGCAGGGTCAGAATCGGTTACGATGCCCCCACCGACTTGCAGGTAGAGGCGGTCATCTTGGTTGACCAAGGTGCGAATGGCAATGTTTAGGTCCACACGCCCATCAAAGCCGAGGTAGCCGATAGCGCCGGTATAGATGCCGCGGCGCACCGGCTCCAGCTCTTCGATGATTTCCATCGCTCTAATCTTGGGCGCACCGGTTATCGACCCCCCGGGGAACGTGGCCTTGAGCAGGTCCACCGCACTCTTACCGGGCGCTAACTCGCCTCGCACCGTAGATACGAGATGAAAGACGGTGGCATATTCTTCAAGTACAATCAGTTCCGGCACGCGCACCGTCCCGTAGGTGCAGACACGGCCGAGGTCATTGCGCTCGAGGTCTATGATCATCACCAGTTCGGCACGGTCTTTTTCGCTGGCAAGAAGTTCCTCCCGATTGGCATTATCCTCATCCGGTGTCCGCCCTCGCGGCCGCGTACCCTTGATGGGGCGAGCCTCGACCACACCATGGTCCAGTAACAAGAAGCGCTCCGGCGAGGAGCTTAGTATGCATAGCCCTTCACCGCAATCAAGGTAGGCGGCAAAGGGGGCGGGGTTTACCTGGCGCAGGCGCCGATAAAGTTGGTAGGGAGGCATGCGTAGCGGAGCCTCTAGACGCTGCGTCATATTGGCTTGGTAAATATCGCCCCGCGCAATGTATTCCTTAACTTTTCTAATGGCGGCACAGTAAGTTTCGTGGGTAAAATGCGCCTTGAGATCTGCGGCAGAAATACTGGGCTCCGCCCAGGGGTCGGAGAGGCCGACTAGCGGACGGGACAATTTATTTTTCCCCTCCATCAAAGCGCATTCCGCCCGGCGCAAAGCCTCCTCCCCTCTGTACGGCAACCCCGTTGCCACTAAGTAGGCCCTATTTTCGTCATGGTCAATGGCTAGCACGCGCTCATAAAACCCTAGATACATATCGGGCACCTGCAAGTCGTCGATGCTATGGTTAGGAATCACCTCGACCATGCGGCCGAGATCATACGAAAAATACCCCACCGCCCCGCCGGTAAAGGGCATCGGCAGGGAAGCCGGGGGCAGGCGAAAACGGTCTAGTTGCGCTTGTAAAACCGCGAAAGGGTCACCGTTATACTCTCGCCGCTCACCGTTTTCGACGATAACGATGTGCTGCCCAGTAGTTTTAAGGACTAAAAATGGGCTGCTGCCCATGTACGACCAGCGGCCCATCCTGCCACCGGGGCGGCTGCTGTCCAGCCAAAAAGGATGGGGGTCATCCTTGTAGATGGCAAACACCTCCTCGAGGGTGCCATCAAGCTCTATTTCGATTACTAAGGGCACTACCTCCGACATCCTTCATCCGCCTCCCGTGGCAAAGCATACCGCAGAAAATTAGCCAATAATTCCCTGCCGTACTCGGTCAAAATGGCCTCAGGATGAAACTGCACACCTTCGAGGAAGGGCAATTCCCGGTGGCGAAGCCCCATAATTTCACCTTCCTGCGTCGCGGCAGTTACCGCCAAACAAGGCGGTAGCGTCTCACGCTCCACCAGTAGCGAATGATAACGGGTGGCGGCAAAGGGCGTAGGCAGGCCCTGGAAGACACCGCTTGCTTGATGATGAACGAGGGATGTCTTGCCATGCACGAGGCGCCCCGCGCGCACCACCTTACCCCCGTACACCTGCGCGAGGCACTGATGCCCTAGGCAGACTCCGAGCATGGGTACCTGCCCGGCAAAGCGGCGAATAACCTCCATGGAGATACCGGCTTCATCAGGTGTTCCTGGCCCGGGAGAAATCATGATGTGCGTCGGGGAGAGAAGAGCCACCTCATCTAGGTCGAGGTCACGATTACGGAAGACTGCAATCTTCGCTCCGAGTTCCCCGCATAATTGCACGAGGTTGTAGGTGAATGAGTCGTAGTTATCGATAATTAGGAGCATCAAGAGCCTCCTTTTGCAGCAAGTCACTGAGCAAGGCGTGGGCTGGACAATTATCCGGCGGCAGAAGAATTGCAGGAGCAATCTCGACCAAAGGCGAAAGAACAAAGACCCTCTCCCTAAGGCGAGGGTGCGGGATAATCAGCTCGGGGGAGTCTAGCACCAGGTCTCCATAGAGCAATATATCCACATCTAAAGTCCGCGGACCATAGCGGACAATGCGCACGCGGGCGGCCTTGCGCTCTAAATTCTCGGCCACCGCCCATAGTTCGCGCGGCGATAGCCCGGTGTCTATCTCAACCACTGTGTTTAAAAAAGGTCCCTGCTCCCTGTACCCCATCGGCGCGGTTTCAAGGTAGGTGGCTACCGCCAGAACATCAATGCCCACAGTGGCCACTAGCCCTGCGACCGCCCGGTCCAGCTCAAACTTGCGGTCACCTAAATTGCTGCCTAGTCCCAAAAACGCTCGACTCCTCATGGCCTTTCCCTGGTAATTTCTACCGCGACAAAGTCCATCTGCAAGGGCATCGGAGGGTGCAGTTTTTTTACCGTAACCCTAACTGTTGCGGCCCCCATGTCGAGCACCACCGCGGCAATCCTCTCCGTCAAAGCCTCTAGGAGCATAAATGGTGGCCCCTCCACAATTTCTTTTACCGCAGCGTAAACAACGGCGTAGTTTATAGATAGATCTAATTTGTCGGCTTCGGCCGCCGCCCTAATATCTGTCCCGATGGCCAGGCTGACCGCAAATCTCTGCCCTAGCCGTCTTTCTTCAGCCATGAAGCCGTGATACCCATAGAACATCATGTTCTCTAGCAATATTTTATCCACCATTGCTGAACCCTCCCCTGAGCAGGGCATCGGTCATCTTGGCCACCTTTTGCATAGCCGCCACATCGTGCACGCGCACCAGACGCACCCCGCGGGTAATGCCATAGGCCACCGTGGCCGCCGTCCCCTCCACCCTCTCCTCCACCGGTAAATCCAAAACCTTACCGATAAATGACTTGCGCGAGGTGCCAAGCAAGACCGGGTAGCCAAGGGCCGTTATCTCAGCTAAGCGCTGCATGATAACTAGGTTGTGCAGGGCGGTCTTACCAAAGCCTATGCCTGGGTCAAGCACAATATTTTCGCGGCGCACCCCACAGGCCTCGGCTAGCTCCGCGCTCGCGAGGAGGGATGCTTTTACTTCGGCCAAGAGGTCGCCATACTCCGCCACCTCTTTATTGTGCATCAAACATATCGGCACCTGCCGCGCGGCTGCGAGCATCAACATATCCCGTTCGCGCCTCCCGCCCCAAACATCGTTCAGCATACTTGCTCCCGCCTCTAGGGCGGCTGCGGCCACCTCGGCCTTGTAGGTGTCGATGGAGATAGGGGCATCTAATTCCCTGGACAGACGGCGAATGAGGGGAATCACCCGCCGCATCTCTTCTTTTGCCGACACCGCTAAAGAGCCCGGTCGGGTGGACTCCCCACCCACATCGACAATATCCGCCCCTTCGGCCACGAGGCGCCTAGCATGGGCTAGGGCTTCTTCGAGGGCGACATATGCGCCCCCGTCAGAAAAAGAATCGGGGGTGACATTTAAGATCCCCATGATGAGCGTCCTCTGCGTCAAATCATGTACCTTGTTGTTTATAGTTAGCGTCGGCACTCTATCCACCTCAATACCGTAATCCGCCTGTTGCTCTCCACCGCTACCTCCCCTTGATGAGGGCAAAAGCTTCCGTCCGGGTGAGATGATTAGAACGGAAAATCCCCCGCACGGCGGAGGTCACCGTGAGCGACCCCGGCTTGTTGACCCCGCGAATGGTCATGCACAAATGTTCTGCTTCGATGACCACCGCCACCCCCTGCGGCCGCAGGGACTTCATGATGGTGTCGGCTATTTGCGTGGTCAGACGCTCCTGCAGTTGCGGGCGGCGCGCCAAAGTTTCAACCACGCGTGCTAGTTTGCTTAAGCCGGTGATGCGCTTGGGGTTAGGGATATAAGCGACATGCGCCTTGCCGAAAAACGGCAAAAGGTGGTGTTCGCACATGGAATATAGGCTGATGTCCCTTACCAAGACCATTTCATCGTGTTTCTCCTCGCTGAAGAAGGTCTCCAGATGCTTGCTCGGGTCATCGTGCAGGCCACTAAAAACCTCGGCATACATTTTGGCAACCCTCTTGGGCGTATCTATTAACCCTTCACGCTCCGGGTTCTCGCCGATAGCCTCAAGAATCATGCGCACCGCTTGCTGGATTTTCTCTTGGTCGATCATAGTACCTCCATGCTTTCTGTGCTGCCAAGTTCGCCCACAACTGAGCGTAGCAAGGTGATATTAGCGGCCATTGCGTCTTTTGTCCAGTAGGGAACACTTGAGTTAAAGAAGCCAAGCAGTAACACGCGATAATAGACGGTCAGGGCAAAGTAGAGCCTTCTCTCCCGCTCGACCTCATAGTCTTCTTCTAGTCTGGCCCGCGTAGCTAAGTAGTGCTCCAAGAGAACCCCGGCGCTCTTGGCGTCAAGGGCGGTTGCCGGGTCGCATAACAGTTCCACTACATCAAGCAAAGATACATCCCGGCGCACGCGCCCGAAGTCAAAAGGCACTGCCTCGTTGGCATCTGTCGCCGCGAGGAAAAAGGCCCGAGGCGAAGCCTCCCCCATTTTTATGCCCTTTGGTGCGCTCCCTGCCTCGGCCACCCGACCAACCATTGTGGCTAGTTTTGTTAACATTTCGTGCCCGACGTCCACCTTGACCGTAGCCCGACAGCTCTCCAGAGCGGCATCCATTTGCGAGCGCATGAGGGTTGGCGTAAGCTCTGCCGCTGCCGGCAAGTAAGGGCTTAGCAAGCGCGCCTTAGAGTGCCAGGTGGCCATCTTCGTGAGCAGCCCGCCAAGCAAGGCCTCCTTCGCAAAAGCATCGCTCACCGCCAAGACCCGGTCCAACCTCTTAGTGCTGACAGGGCTGAGCAAGGTGATCTTTTGCTGTTTGTCATGGGCGACTAAAGTCGGGAAGAACGCTGCATAGGCGTTCATTTTTTCTAAAAGCATAATCTCTGCCGTATTCTGTTCATTTTTTTCCGCAAGAATCTTCGCTTCTTCCTGCAAATCCGATAACGGATCACCCGCTATGCGCCTGGCCTGCTCGGGGACAGACTGGTCATGCTCCTTTTGGGGAGACATCTCCATCATGCTCGCGCCGCTCCCCTCACCCTGCTGCCTGCGCCTTTGACGCTCCGCTAACAAGGCCTCAAGCGGGTAAAAAATCTGCGCCAAGACACCCACAGTGGTGCCGTCAGCGAAAGAAGCGTTAACAACACAGAGAACCTTCTCCTCAGCCTGCCCGGGTGTCAGGTTCACCGTCAATTTTTCTACCGTTATCTTACTAGGCCCTCGCCCGGCTTGGTCCTTGAGGTGCTTCGACAGAAAGCGCCGGTTAAGTCGCATATCTGCCGGTGTAAAATATCGCCACAACAAAAAGATAACCGCTAGGGCCAGCAGTCCATAAATAAAAACCACAAGCTACCTCCCCTGCATCTCACATGCCAAACTTTGCCGACACAAGCCGTCTGCTTCCGATTATGCGGGGTAACCTTCTTTTGCTGCGTTCGCCGCTAGGTTAAAGTCTATGCCGTACTTGGCAGCTTGACGCTCTTTAAGGAACTTAAGCGCGACAGGTGGGAACAACACATAGGTCAGAACATCTTCTTCTTGTTCCAGGTAGGGTGCGACCTCTTGGCGTGCTCCCGCCAGCTCGGGGGCAATCAAATCTGCCGGCCGCACGTCAATCACCGGGGTATCGCCAATAATCTTCTTGCGGAAATCCTCAGCAATTTGACCCGGGGCACGACCGTAATGACCTGCCAAGTAATTCTTAACCTCATTCGAAACCATTTTGTAGCGCTCACCGGATAACACATTGAGCACCGCCTGCGAGCCCACGATTTGACTGCTCGGCGTGACCAAGGGAGGGTACCCAAGGTCAGCGCGCACGCGCGGCACCTCTTCTATAACTTGCGGCAACTTGTCGGCATGCGCCCCGAGCTGCGAGACAAAGTTAGTCATCATGCCACCGGGTATATGGGAGGCCAACACATGCGGGTCGACCCCATAGTAGGCGTTCTTCCCCTCGGGGTACTTATCCTTGCGCTTCTTTAGCTCGGTGCTAATTTTCGCCAAGAGGCCCATATCCAGCTCGGGGTCGTAGGGCGTACCTTTTAAGGCGGCCAGCATCGATTCGGTACAGGGCTGGCTGGTACCTAAGGCCAGCGGCGAAAGCGCGGTGTCGATAATATCCACCCCGGCTTCGACCGCCTTCAAGTAGGCCATGGAGGCCATGCCACTACTGTAGTGCGAGTGCATCGCGAGCGGCAAATTGAACTCCTGCTTTAAGCGGCTGACCAACTCGAAGGCCACGTGAGGGGAGATAATCCCCGCCATGTCCTTAATACAGAGAGAGTCCACGCCCATCTCGACCATGGTCCTCGCCGTATCCACAAAGTGCTCAGTGGTGTGTAGGGGGCTCACTGTGTAGACGATAGCGCCTTGGGCGTGGCCGCCCCACTTTTTAATGGCCTTGACCGAGGACTCGATATTGCGCATATCATTAAGCGCATCAAATACCCTGATAATGTCGATGCCGTTCTTTAAGCTCAGGCGAACAAACTCACTGACCACGTCATCGGCATAGTGCCTGTAGCCGAGGACATTCTGCCCCCTAAAAAGCATTTGTAACTTCGAGTTAGGCAGGGCGCGCCTAAAGGCCCGCAAACGCTCCCAAGGGTCTTCGTTCAGAAAACGCAAGGCAGAGTCGAAAGTAGCCCCACCCCACACTTCGAGGGAATGAAAACCCACCTTATCTAAATCTGCGCAGAGCGGGAGCATGTCTTCTGTCTTTAAGCGCGTGGCCATCAGGGACTGGTGCCCATCACGCAGTGTCGTGTCCATGATGCGAACTTTCACCGATTATCACTCCTTGTTCTAATCGGGCCCTAAGCTGCAGCCCGACCTCTTTACTTAATAATACCACAGACTGAGCTGAATTTTCTCCTCTACCTATTTTGTGCACTTAACCGCTCGGTAACCCTGGCAAGACCCCCGGCATAGGATAACACATCAAAGACAAAGGAGGTCTCCCATGAGCAAACGTTTGCTGGCCGTAATAACGATTTGCACCCTAGTGCTCTTTAGCCTGAACTTCGTAGGCTGTCAAAGGCAGATTGAAGTAAGAGACATTGTCGTTTCCGAGGTCATCCACTCCATCTTTTTCGCCCCGCAATATGTGGCCTTGCACAAAGGATTCTTCAGAGATGAAGGCCTCAATGTGCGCCTAGATGTCGCGCAAGGGGCAGACCGCGGCGCAGCCGCCCTCCTCTCAGGCAGCGCACAAATCGCCCTTTTTGGTTCGGAAGCAGCGATCTATACGTGGAAACGCGGGGCAGCCAACCCCATAGTCGCCTTTGCCCAGCTCACCCAAAGGGACGGCTCCTTTCTAGTAGGACGCACCAAGGATGACGATTTCAACTGGAATGATGTCCGGGGCAAGACCATCATCGGCGGACGCCGGGGCGGCGTGCCGCAAATGGTGCTCGAACACATTTTAAGGCAACACAATATTACTCCTCAAGTGGATGTCACCATCATCCAAAACATTGGCTTAGGGGCGACCGCCGCCGCCTTTAGAGAGGGTAAAGGCGACTTTGTGCAACTTTGGGAGCCCACCGCGAGCACCCTTGTGGGTGCTGGGACAGGGTATGTGGTGACCGCCCTCGGTGAGTACAGTGGCATTTTGCCCTACACCGTCTACCACGCCACGGCCAGTTTCATGCGTGAAAACCCCGCCATCTTAGAGAGATTTGCGAGAGCCATCTACCGCGCGCAGCGCTTTGTTGCCGAAAATGAGCCTGCAGTAGTGGCGGGAGTCATTGCGCCCTCCTTCCCTGAAATGACCATCGAACAGATGACGGGGATTATCGACAGGTATAAAGAACTCGAGATTTGGGCCAGCACTCCCATTGTCAGCGAAGAAGCTATCGATCACCTGCAGAACATCATGATCCTGGCGGGAGAGCTAGACACCAAAGTTCCCTTTGCCAACGTGGTCAACAACACGTTCAGCAAGCGCGTGGTGGGAGCTAGAAGGTAGTACAAAGAGGGGGATACCTGTGGAGGCTGTCGTGACGCTCAACAATGTAAGCCTTAATTACTTGGCAGAAAGCGGCGAAACGCCGGCCTTAGAAAACATAGACATGCAGGTCACCAAAGGGGAATTTCTCGGCATCGTCGGGCCGAGCGGCTGCGGCAAATCTACTATGCTTTCGATGGTGGCCGGTTTACTGCTGCCGACCACCGGTACAGTAACCGTGTGCGGCGAAAAAGTCACCGGCCCGGAAGGGGGCAAATCCGCCTACATGCTCCAAGAAGATTGCCTGCTCGATTGGCGCACCATCGAGGGGAACGCTACTTTAGGGCTTGAAATAATGGGGCGTCTCACCAGAGAAACACGCCAACTCACCAATGCCCTTCTTAAGGAATACGGGCTGGAAAGTTTCAAGCACCTCTACCCCAGGCAATTGTCCGGCGGCATGCGCCAGAGAGTGGCCTTAGTCCGCACCCTGGCCACGGAGCCTGCCATTTGCTTACTGGATGAGCCATTTTCGGCGCTCGACTACACCTCGCGCCTAACCCTCCAAGATGACGTCTGGGCGATATTGCGCCGAGCCAGAGTGACTTGCATCTTAGTTACCCACGACATTCCCGAAGCCATAGCGATGTGCGACCGCATCATCGTCCTGACCAAGCGTCCCGGCAGGATAAAACTCGAACTCAGTGTCGACTTAAACACCGACGCCCCAAACCCCATGAAGAAACGTCAGGCGCCGGACTTTCGCTCCTACTTCAGCCGCATATGGGAGGAGATGGATCTAAGTGTCGAGCGATCATCAGCTCTTCCTCAACAGACTTAGACGCACTAGACTGTACATTCGCCTGGCCCAATTAGGCTTGGTAGTAAGCTTCTTCGCCCTCTGGGAAGTAGCCACCCTTTTCGGGTGGCTAGACTCCTTCCTCGTGAGTAGCCCTTCTAGGATTTGGCAGACCATAGCACTGCTCCATGCGGTCGGGGGCTTGTACCACCACATATGGATTACCAGCCTCGTGACCGTGGTCGGCTTCGTCGGCGGCACTATTTTTGGCACCTTTTTTGCTGCTATCCTCTGGTGGTGGCCAAAGCTACATCTCACCGCCCAACCCTTTTTAATAGTGCTGAACAGCTTGCCTAAAATAGCCCTCGGCCCTCTGTTCATCGTCTGGCTCGGCACCGGTTACGTAACCATAGTCACCATCGCCCTCGCTATCTCCATAGTGACCACCATTATCGTAGTGCACAACGGCTTCACGACCATTGATCCCCTCAAGCTTAAATTGGTGCACTCCTTTGGAGCCACCAAGTGGCAGTCGTTTTACTTGATTGTGCTTCCCGGGAGCTATCAGACCATTGTCTCGGCGGTCAAGGTAAATGTCGGGCTGTCCTGGGTGGGAGTCATAGCCGGTGAATTCCTCGTTTCGCGGGCCGGCCTCGGCTACCTAGCGATATACGGCGGCCAGGTTCTGAACATGCACCTCGTGATGACCAGCGTCCTCATCTTGTGCGTGGCGGCTGCCCTCATGTACCAAGCAATTGTCTTTTTAGAACGCATCAACTGGCGAAACACACTCACCGGGCCGTGACCTAGACGCTGTCGTCATCTAGTGCCTGCCAAGTAAGGGGAAAGCTCGTCTGCCAAAGATAGAGTATGCCCAAGACCTGAAGAACAAGGTAGGCGTAGAGCGAAACGTGAGCCGCAAACAACCAGTGGGCAAGGGCTAGCCCGCCGGCAATCCCCAACGTGAGGATTCCGCCGACACCACTTTTAGTTTGTATCCGGACCACCTCCTCGGAGAATGGCAGACGTTTGTTGGTCAGGCGCACGATTATCAACACCATAAGCGGACCACCCATCACGATCACGAAAAGGTCTAGAGCCCGCTCAAAGCCAAATAATAACATCATGACGGCATAGGATATGACCGAGATTGGGAGAACTAGGCTAACGATGTACCCAAGCACCGCCCCCCGCACGATGGGCGTTGGCTCCGGCAGCGGCATGGCACGATAGAGCCATGCCGCTTTGTGGTTCTCGCTAAACCAAATTAAGGGGATCATTGTGGCAGCGGACACAATGATCATGTATAGAGAATAGTAGCCAGGCCCGGCGCGTAGCCGTGCTATCAACTCGACGAAAGTAATCCCTTCTTCCCAGTGGGAACCAACAAGAACCAGTGGCATCAAAAGAAGCGTACCAAAGATGCTAGGGTATAGTTGCAATTTGAGAGCTCGCTCCTTGGTGAGCAGGGCATGCGACCCGCGAACCAGAGCCCCTACGACGCGACTACCCGGTAGTAACCGCGACACCTTTCTCAACACAGCCGTAAAGATAGACTCCCTGTGGTGAAGTACACGCTCAACACTGGCAAACTTAGCAATATTTTGCTCAAAAACTGGGGATATTACTTTTACATAGAAGAGCATTGCGCTAATTGGAATAATAATGGCCATGGCAGTCAACCGAACCATGGATGCTGAAACCGCTTCGCCCATCCCCAAAGAAATCAAAGCTGCAAACCAAGACGGCGGCAGCAGGTACATCCACCACTGCCAACTAACTGCTAGTTCTAAGTCAAACAGCCTAAAGGTGCGCAGAAATAGTACGAGCCCAATATTCATTCCCACCATGATTATTACTTGGAAGGCATTGATCATGTCTTTTAGTTTTTCGCCGTCAAAATACTTAAGAGCGGCCGTGTAGAGAAGTGATGCTAAAGCAACCACCAGCAGACACAATAAGAAGAGCGATACCAGCATCAAGGGAATAAAGAGCACCCCAAAACGGTATGCGCCGACCACCAGGCCCGCCAAGTTCAGGGCGCCGGTCAACACCGATAGGTAGATCAAAATATGCACGACCCTCGCCGCACTGATGGTTCGCGCCTCTACCGGCCTTGGCGACAAAATCATTCGATCGCGTAAGTCTAAAAGCACTACCGAAAAGTCAGCGACCATGGTCATCATGAGCGCGGGCATGAGCAGGCTTATGTAAATTGTCATGACCAAAAAAAGTGGCCAATCCATGAGCAAGAGCACTGCCTTCACAATACTCGCCAACACATATATCCACATAGAGCGAAAGAACCTGTTATCTTCCATCTCAGGTGCGGTGGCGTCACTCATTTGCAGCGTCGCCACCCTGCGCCCATCAAGGGCGAGTTTGACTTGTACAATGCGCCGCATCAGGCGATAATCGACACCCATGCGCCTAAAGGCAGACTGAAACCGGTCAAGCAACTTTAGAACCGCAAAATCCTGCATAGTCCTAGCCTACTACCGCGGCGACAAAATGGTCAGCGATCCCCTTGTGATTATTAAAACCGGTCACGGTGCTGAAAATACCCTGCAGAGAGTCGTCTAGCGTCGCTCTCTGCAACTCCTCCACTGTGCCATCAGCTGCCACCACACCTTTATGGAGCAAGATTATTCTATCGCTTATCTTCTCAACCACTTCCATGATGTGAGATGAGTAAAAAACGGTCTTCCCCTGCCGGGCCAAGCCGGCGATAATTTCTTTGAATATCATGACACTGTTCACGTCTAAGCCGGTAATTGGCTCATCTAAGAAGAGGACGTCTGGGTTGTGAATTACGCTAGCAATAATCAGCAATTTCTGCCGCATACCCTTAGAATACGAAGAAATCCTCGAATGGTAGAAGTCACTTAAGTCAAGCAATGTGACCAGCTTAGTAGCGCGAGCGGCCAGTATCTCTGCCGGAACACCATATAAATCCCCGACAAAAGAAATGTACTCATGCCCACTCAAAGACTCATAGACGTCGGCATTCTCGGGCACATACCCTATGCGCCCCTTGTAAAAGACACCTTGCTTCCAAATGTCTTCTCCGAAGACCTTAACCGTGCCATGATACTTCGCAATCAAACCTAGAATGATCTTAATCGTAGTGCTCTTGCCTGCACCATTTGGTCCGATATAGCCGATAACCTGCCCTGGGTAGACCCGGAAATTAACCCCTTTCAGAACCGCCTGATTGCCGTAGCTCATAACCAGGTCTTTGACCTCAATGATTGGCTCCACACCAACACCTCCGCAATCTCCTCTTATGGTAGTGCCTGTAATACGCAGAGAACCGGCTAATGTTTCATCGAACATTTGGAGACGACCCAGGGAACATTCTCCCTGCTCATCATAGGCGTAGTAACCCTACCCTTACCAATGCCTTAGGCGGGGAGTCCCTCCATCCCTAACACCGCAAATACCGCATACCGGCATGGCCTGTCCTTGCCAACCTCCCCACCTTATTGGCATGGCACCGTAGATGTCGCGCTACTCCGTCCCTTTAGGACACTCCACGCCCCCGCGCGGGGGGCGACGCAGAACGCCCGCTACGTCGAAGAGGCGTATATCGTTTCAATCCACGCCCCCGCGCGGGGGGCGACAGCCGTCGTTTGGGCAGCTTACGCTGTCATGGAAGTTTCAATCCACGCCCCCGCGCGGGGGGCGACTTCCGGTGTGGCGATTGGTGCCAGTTCTGCAAGGCGTTTCAATCCACGCCCCCGCGCGGGGGGCGACAAAGAGAATGGTCCCCCGCAGTGGGCGCCAGAGTGTTTCAATCCACGCCCCCGCGCGGGGGGCGACTCCGCAGACCGGAGCCAAGGCCCTCACCAGCCGCGTTTCAATCCACGCCCCCGCGCGGGGGGCGACCTTCTCCCGCGCATGACCACGGTGCAGAGGGACGGTTTCAATCCACGCCCCCGCGCGGGGGGCGACTAACTGCCCGAGTTCGTCTACCTTCTCCAGAAGAGTTTCAATCCACGCCCCCGCGCGGGGGGCGACAGGCCTCTCCCCATGCACAAATCGCCGATACAATCGTTTCAATCCACGCCCCCGCGCGGGGGGCGACGAGCTACTGGACGGAGGCTTGCAACGACCCGAACGTTTCAATCCACGCCCCCGCGCGGGGGGCGACAAACATGGCAAGATTTTTTCACGATTCGTAACGGGTTTCAATCCACGCCCCCGCGCGGGGGGCGACCAAAGTGCCCCTCATAGTACTCGACGTAACGCTGGTTTCAATCCACGCCCCCGCGCGGGGGGCGACAAAGAGAATGGTCCCCCGCAGTGGGCGCCAGAGTGTTTCAATCCACGCCCCCGCGCGGGGGGCGACTCCGCAGACCGGAGCCAAGGCCCTCACCAGCCGCGTTTCAATCCACGCCCCCGCGCGGGGGGCGACAGAGCCCTGAGGTGGATGTCTATAATGTCATGATCGTTTCAATCCACGCCCCCGCGCGGGGGGCGACCGCACAGGTAATTGAAGTGTGTATGGATTTAAGTGTTTCAATCCACGCCCCCGCGCGGGGGGCGACAGCACAGGACGTGGCGCCACGCTCACCTGTCCAGTTTCAATCCACGCCCCCGCGCGGGGGGCGACACCCCACCTAGGGGGGATACGCTCCCCCCTAGGTGTTTCAATCCACGCCCCCGCGCGGGGGGCGACTGACCGCGGCATCTACGCTAATTGCGTATATCCTGTTTCAATCCACGCCCCCGCGCGGGGGGCGACGCTTGGGCTGTATACCCATAAGCCATCACCATCTGTTTCAATCCACGCCCCCGCGCGGGGGGCGACGTACAGCTTTCGTAAAACTCTTCACCATTGACATGTTTCAATCCACGCCCCCGCGCGGGGGGCGACATAACCGCGCCGATGGCGGTGGGCATAGTTGGCAGTTTCAATCCACGCCCCCGCGCGGGGGGCGACTGGATAGTGTAGCCGGCATCTTCAAGACGGATGCGTTTCAATCCACGCCCCCGCGCGGGGGGCGACAGGTACATGCTGGGATGCAGTGGTACTCTACCCGGTTTCAATCCACGCCCCCGCGCGGGGGGCGACATAACCGCGCCGATGGCGGTGGGCATAGTTGGCAGTTTCAATCCACGCCCCCGCGCGGGGGGCGACTTCCACGTGCTGCCAATCGTCAATTTCCCCTGCAGTTTCAATCCACGCCCCCGCGCGGGGGGCGACCTACCGCTGAGTATAGGTACATCGTGCGGCATCTGTTTCAATCCACGCCCCCGCGCGGGGGGCGACGCGGCATGGAGTAATGATCCACACCACACGACACGTTTCAATCCACGCCCCCGCGCGGGGGGCGACGCGGCATGGAGTAATGATCCACACCACACGACACGTTTCAATCCACGCCCCCGCGCGGGGGGCGACGCCCTCTCCGCTGCTATCCAGGCACTTGCCACTCGTTTCAATCCACGCCCCCGCGCGGGGGGCGACAGTGTACTTCTCCTCCCCGGGTTCCCCGGGGACTGTTTCAATCCACGCCCCCGCGCGGGGGGCGACGATGCACTCTTTGCGTAGCCGGGACTGCATTTCTTGTTTCAATCCACGCCCCCGCGCGGGGGGCGACTCCACGTGCTGCCAATCGTCAATTTGCCCTGCAAGTTTCAATCCACGCCCCCGCGCGGGGGGCGACATAAAGCCGGAATCGAAATTCGCACCGCGGATGGTTTCAATCCACGCCCCCGCGCGGGGGGCGACACCAGGACGGCCGCACAGAACACCATGCTTGCCTAGTTTCAATCCACGCCCCCGCGCGGGGGGCGACGAGGTACATGCTGGGATGCAGTGGTACTCGTCCAGTTTCAATCCACGCCCCCGCGCGGGGGGCGACGCATAAGACATCGGTGGTCGCATGAGAATGTCCAGTTTCAATCCACGCCCCCGCGCGGGGGGCGACTCGTGCCCGCTTAGTGGACGTCAAGATATAGGCGTTTCAATCCACGCCCCCGCGCGGGGGGCGACACCAGCCGACCTCTGCGTCGGTACCAGCTAGAGCCGTTTCAATCCACGCCCCCGCGCGGGGGGCGACCGGGCGTTCTGCTACATGCCCAGATTGTGCGCGGTGTTTCAATCCACGCCCCCGCGCGGGGGGCGACCCGTCCTCTCCGCTGCCGTCCAAGCACTTGCCGCTGTTTCAATCCACGCCCCCGCGCGGGGGGCGACTGGCTATGTTCAGTGCGAATCCAATTTATCCCACGTTTCAATCCACGCCCCCGCGCGGGGGGCGACAGTCTATGGTGGTGCTAGAGTCTATGACGACGCAGTTTCAATCCACGCCCCCGCGCGGGGGGCGACTCTCCAGCCGGAGTGCCTCGTAGTTGATGACGCTGGTTTCAATCCACGCCCCCGCGCGGGGGGCGACTCTCCAGCCGGAGTGCCTCGTAGTTGATGACGCTGGTTTCAATCCACGCCCCCGCGCGGGGGGCGACTCTCCAGCCGGAGTGCCTCGTAGTTGATGACGCTGGTTTCAATCCACGCCCCCGCGCGGGGGGCGACTCTCCAGCCGGAGTGCCTCGTAGTTGATGACGCTGGTTTCAATCCACGCCCCCGCGCGGGGGGCGACGGAAAATAGTTGACCAAGGGGACTAGCCCGCTCAAGTTTCAATCCACGCCCCCGCGCGGGGGGCGACACTTGCCACCCAAATCGAATCCATCCTCACCGCTGTTTCAATCCACGCCCCCGCGCGGGGGGCGACATTTGAGTGCGTATCTTGATGCGCCGACCATCCGGTTTCAATCCACGCCCCCGCGCGGGGGGCGACATCGGCACTAACATCACGCTCATGCAGGGTAGGGAGTTTCAATCCACGCCCCCGCGCGGGGGGCGACTCACGGATGGTTTCTTTCGTTACGTCCCACGGCTTGTTTCAATCCACGCCCCCGCGCGGGGGGCGACTTGAGCACTAATTGCCTGCATTGCTGCCGAGCCACAGTTTCAATCCACGCCCCCGCGCGGGGGGCGACATTGCCTACACTGATCCCTTGCACCCGCTTTAGCGTTTCAATCCACGCCCCCGCGCGGGGGGCGACAACACTTTTTTTGCCTCAAGCTCTTCGCAGACGCGTTTCAATCCACGCCCCCGCGCGGGGGGCGACATCCCCCCCCTGACTTTTTACAAACTCTCTTAACCGTTTCAATCCACGCCCCCGCGCGGGGGGCGACGCCCACAGGGTGAAAAGCCGGACCGCGCAGCAGACCGTTTCAATCCACGCCCCCGCGCGGGGGGCGACGCGCTACGTAGCAGCATCTCTTCCACCGGATTAGTTTCAATCCACGCCCCCGCGCGGGGGGCGACGCCACGCAGGAGCTCGCGCACTCGCAGGGATACGGGTTTCAATCCACGCCCCCGCGCGGGGGGCGACTACCGAGACTTCCTGCTTGCCACATACCCGGACGTTTCAATCCACGCCCCCGCGCGGGGGGCGACCAACGCTGTGGCCGACAATAACATGGCGTTACTGGTTTCAATCCACGCCCCCGCGCGGGGGGCGACGCGGTTCTACCTGCGGCTTTTTGAGTGTATCGCAGTTTCAATCCACGCCCCCGCGCGGGGGGCGACCGGCTTTTTGAGTGTATCGCAGAAATTAGGCCGAGTTTCAATCCACGCCCCCGCGCGGGGGGCGACAATCCATCCTTGCCGCCGAAGACTCTGCCCGCGAGTTTCAATCCACGCCCCCGCGCGGGGGGCGACAGACTCTGCCCGCGACAACATCCCCGAATCCCTGGTTTCAATCCACGCCCCCGCGCGGGGGGCGACGAGACAATCGTCAATCCGATCAGTCGCTTGAGCCGTTTCAATCCACGCCCCCGCGCGGGGGGCGACGTGCTCAACCGTCCAGATGACCTCTGGAGCTTGCTGTTTCAATCCACGCCCCCGCGCGGGGGGCGACGGGGTGCTCTTTGGCGTATCCGATATGCGAGGGGTTTCAATCCACGCCCCCGCGCGGGGGGCGACGAGTTGGGCTGTCACCTGCAGTTTTCAGATGGAGTTTCAATCCACGCCCCCGCGCGGGGGGCGACCTGCCGCCCTTGAAATGCCGGCACCGTGCTGTTGTGTTTCAATCCACGCCCCCGCGCGGGGGGCGACTGGACGCCGACCAGAGGCGGATGTACGACCAGATGTTTCAATCCACGCCCCCGCGCGGGGGGCGACCATTACCTCCCCCTACTATAGGGGGTTCTTCTCTGTTTCAATCCACGCCCCCGCGCGGGGGGCGACGGAGTTGGCGCTCATTGTCGCGCGTAAAAACGGGTTTCAATCCACGCCCCCGCGCGGGGGGCGACCGGGGTGCTCTTTGGCGTATCCGATATGCGAGGGGTTTCAATCCACGCCCCCGCGCGGGGGGCGACTCTCAAGGTAGGCTCGTTGAGGTACTATGTTTCCTGGTTTCAATCCACGCCCCCGCGCGGGGGGCGACCCGACATGCAATCCACTCTCTTTTGAGTATACCTGTTTCAATCCACGCCCCCGCGCGGGGGGCGACTGTTGCGCCAAACTGCTGTGCCTGCCGTGCTGGTGGTTTCAATCCACGCCCCCGCGCGGGGGGCGACTCTATACCAAACATGCCAGTGGACGTGAGCTCAGTTTCAATCCACGCCCCCGCGCGGGGGGCGACCTGCCGCGGGCGCGACAAGGCGCCGGGCACAAGGAGTTTCAATCCACGCCCCCGCGCGGGGGGCGACCTCTATAGTTTCCGTAGTCTGCACCGTTCTCGGGGGTTTCAATCCACGCCCCCGCGCGGGGGGCGACAAAAAATCTTAGAGATGCTTTAGCAGAAGGGGGTGTTTCAATCCACGCCCCCGCGCGGGGGGCGACCCCCCCGCTGTTATGAATCCAATAATCGGACTCATGTTTCAATCCACGCCCCCGCGCGGGGGGCGACATGCCGTAGTCTGCGGCAATGTCGAAGTTTACAAGTTTCAATCCACGCCCCCGCGCGGGGGGCGACGAGTCACGCACATACATCAAAAATTAGGAGGTAGTGTTTCAATCCACGCCCCCGCGCGGGGGGCGACCAGCTTGCTTATAGATTGCGGTTATGACGTGCCCGTTTCAATCCACGCCCCCGCGCGGGGGGCGACAGCATAGAGTCAATATGCCCTTCGTAGCTGATTCTATATGCCCAGTAGTGCGAACCCTGCTCAACGGGACAACACATAGGCCGATAAGTAAGGCACTAAGGCAAATAGTCTTGATGGCCTCTAGGGTGCGAAAGATTGGCGATTTGCTGCTGACTTAGGGTTCGCACTTAGATGATCATGCTGCCCTCAGGATCATAGGCGACTTTTGCGCCTACATGCTCAACCTTATTTTGCCAGTTGCTACCGAGCATATAGTAACGCAAACTGTCAACCTCACCGTCTATGAGTGCCTCCAGGCGGTTACGTAGCGCCACAAATTGGGCTGGCGTCAACAGGCACTCGAAAACCGAGTTTTGCACGCGCTGGCCGTGATTGACACATTGCTTGGCGACGTGACGCAGACGCTTCTTACCCGCGGGGGTCATAGTGCTCACGTCATAAGTTATTAGCACCATCATGGTCGCAAGTCCTCCTACTTCCAGATGAACGGTGGATACTGATTTATGTCCCCTCTTAGGTGACGCGCCAGCAGTAAGGCCTGGGTATATGGCAGTAATCCGACAGGCATTTTCTCCTCTAGAAAGGGGTGGGTTATTTCTTCTTGCTTGCGCTTTTGCCACGCTTCGAGTAGGGTTTTTCGGGCTCCTTCCGTTAGAATGACCCCACCGGATGCCTGCTGTATAAAGTCCCCTCCGCTGAGCTGCATTCTGTTGATAAGACTGAGCGCGGTCCGGTCTGCAAGGTATGGCCGCAATTCTTCCATTAAGTCTAAGGCTAGGCTCAGCCTGCCGGGTCGGTCACGGTGGAGAAAGCCCACAAAAGGGTCTAGGCCTACCGATTGTAGCGCGGCTTTAGTTTCGTGCAAGAGTAGCGTGTAGAAGAAGGACAGTAACGCATTGACATTGTCCAGGGGGGGCGCCGATTGCGCCCCCGCATGAAAAACTCAGCTTTTTGGCTAACGATTAGTTGATCGAACACCGAAAAATATAGACGAGCGGTTTCTCCTTCGATCCCACGCACCTCGTCTAGGGTGCTGGCCTGTAGTAGCTTGGGCACATTTCGAGCAATTATCTTGTTGACGCTTTCTATCGGGGTGGTGTCGACCTTGCTACCGTAGTCACTAATGAATCTGCGCAAGACCGTGCGGCTATTGACTGCCTTACCAATGATAAAGGCCTTGGCCAACTTGAGTGACAGAGACTCTGAATCGGCCCATCTATACTGCTTTCTTCTGAGCAAAACATTGCCCTGAGGCAGCCCTTGGACCGTGGCGAGATGCTTTCCGTAAGGGGTCAGGAGGGAAATGGTCACCCCTCGTTCGAGGCACATCCCGAGTAAGGCCGGGCTGGCACCGAGATGGCCAAATACAACCACACCCTCCAGTAGGTGAATGGGCACTCGGAACACCTCGCCCTCCCCCACCCTTACCACGAGATTCTCGCCATCTTTGGTTAAATAGGCATCTGGGTTGGTCACATACAGCACGTTCAGCAATTTGCGCATCTAATCGTCTCCTCAGCGCTCATAGCTCAGCAAACTCCGCGAGAAACGTGGCCATGTACTGCTCAGCTTTTTGGCTACTCTTAGTCAACTTGGGCAAGCATAAACTCTCCATCGAGCAATTGCTGCAACCCCGCTTCAGGTCGGCCTTGGGAGTGATGCCCTGCCGATAGAGCTGGTGCATCTGCACACACAGATCTACCACCCTAACGCGCAACGCTGCCGTTAGCTCCACCTCTTGTCTTCGCTTCGTCTGCCCATAGTACAGGTGCCCCATACCTAGGCTGAGATTTAACATTTCTTCCAGGCACATGGCCTGCGCACAGAGTTGTACTTGGTCGCAGTCATTGGCCTTTGGCCTGCCTCGCTTGTATTCTACAATGTGGTAGGCATGGCCTAGAGGCGCGTTGCCGAGGCGATGTATTTCGATCAAGTCGGCCATTCCGTAGAGGCCCAGTCGGCTAGAGCAAAGCGCAACCGAGCGAACCACGCGCACCTGTCCCCGAGACTCAGCAAAGTAGGGGTCGTCGACTCGCTCATGTAAGAGCGTCCCTTCCTGGGTTAGACTGTTGTCTAGCCACAGCTTTTCGACATACAACAACCCCCACTGCCGCTCGCAAAAGGCAAAATGCTGTATGGCTGAGATGGGCAGGTAATCATTCTCATCCATGGCGGCCTGCATATTAGACTATCTCGATCAACTGCACGCCGGAGGGAATTTGCTCCCGATCAATGGTTACAGTGTAATCGCTAAAATCGCGTGCTGGCTTGCTGCTGTTCTTTTTGACGACTGTGATAGCGTCAAAAAGTCTCTGCACAGGCGCATCACCCATAAGGGAAGAATGCTCAAATACAAACAGCTTTCTAGTACCCATAAGGCCGCGTGCCGCAGAACGATCGTGCTCAAACATGTTTTCTAATGCATCCCACAGCAGCGCGAGGTCGTCCTCAGAGAATCCTGTTTGCCTAGCGAAGGGTGCAGAAACAAAACCATGCGCACGGTACAGGCCATAGGGAATGGTGAACTTTTTGCCCATAGTACGATTGTCGCCACCTTGCTTTTCGGCCTCGGCTTCAGTAGCAACTGCCATTCTAGTGATTGTGTGTTCGAGTGGCACCACCGGATCGACAGAGCGTGCGAATGTCAACTGCACGGGGCCTCTAACCTGACCGGCATTGGCACCCGTAGAAAGCACAGCACCAAAGGCCCGTATATCAAAATAATTCTCGCACATGTACTGCCTAGCCCGATCAATCTCTTTACCTTGACCCTTGTTCGCATCCATGCGTTTTTTGCCATCGGTGGGGTTCTCGGGAGCAACCTTTAGGTTAATGTTCAGGCTAGCGTAGGCCCTATCGATAGCCGCATTAAGAACTGATTTTTCCTTAATAAATATGCCATACCGTCCTTGTTCCTCTTTTTTCAGCGCTACAAAATTTCTGATTTTTCGCTTTAGGCACACATCAGTCACTAGACCATGGCCAGTCTCCGCGTCTACGCGTGGCAAATTGCCGGCATCTGGGTCGCCGTTAGGGTTGCCATCCTTGACATCAAAAAGCACCACGAAGTCATACCGTTTCGATAATGTATTGTTTTCCATAAACTCCACCCCTTCTAGTGTTATTTTATGTCAGCAGAATCGTTAAGCAGCAGTTCTTGTTCGTCCTTTAACTCTTTCTTAGTGAAAAATGCCTGTCGCTGATGATAATAGCCGATGGCGAACCGCCCTTGCTCATTTAAGTCAAGGTGACTGGGGAAATCCGTTACGTGTATCATTATCTCGCCGAGCAATCGCTCAAAGTTGACTACCCGCCCCCTATTGCTTAACTTAGCGAGATGGTGATTTTTTAACTGCAACAGGCGCGAAAAGACTGTTACCGGCGTGGTGCTAGCTGCGCCATAATATCGCTCGCGAATTGTAGCATTTATGCCTGGGTTCGCTTCCTCCTGTATTTTTTCAAGCACCGCAAAAAGTCTGCCGATTTGATAACCCAACGACGGCTGATTGACATCCAAGTGCATCGTAACCTCCTTGTGATTGCTTTCCGGATGAAATCTGTGGTAGCGATTTAGATAGGCCTTGATAAGAGCTGCCCGCACTGGCTTAACTCTATGCTCTATATCACTTTTGATGCGCCTCAGGGCGGCTTGTAGCAGGATAGCGGGATAGGGAGTCCCACCGATAATGGCCCGCATAAAATCCCCCGCCAAGTTAGGTGGTATATTCTCACTTTTATCTTGGGTCGCTACATTAACCAAGATTCGCCAGAGGGAATAGTACTGTGGTTCATTAGGTGGTTTGACTATGGCAAAGTCGTCAAAATACTGCCGGATGCGAGTGGCCACTTCACCAATGCTGCCTACCTGCCAAAAGCGAACCGATATCCGTCCGGCATTCGGCGATAATCCTAGTATGAAAAATTTATTCGAACTTTCATCGCTCAAGTATGCGCCACTATGCACAGACTGAAACAAAGCACTCACCCTGCTTGTCTGGGCGTCCGGATCGTCTTTGCTTGGTTCAGCGAAAAAAGAGGCAAAGTCCTGCTCAAATTTGGACCCGCTGGCCGACCAAAATACAGTCGAGGCATCGCCTATGCTCAGACGCTGTTTGGACTCTCTGCCTAGCAAAGTATTGAGTGCCGTGGTATAGGCAAACTCGGCGATACTCCCCACCGGTGCATTGAGTCCCTGTTCCTTGCCGAAGGACTCAAAAGCACTTAAATTAAAAGACACAATGTTTGCCCCGCTACTTTGCGCCCCATATACGCCTTTAATTGCTCGGTGCAAGGTCTTGATAGGCCCTTTTTGCCCTGTCACGAGGCAGGTGGCCTCTTGGCATACCGTTGCTTCCATGGCCACTCCATCTATGCGCGCTACAACCTCTGGTCGCCTACACACCAACTGCATATCCCCAACAATCCTAAATGAGACGACTGGGTTCGTGGTCTCAATCGTCTCCCAATGGGGATCAGCTCTTAGACAGTCGGGTGTCATATTCGTAAGAAATGTCACCACGGCTTCGACCGCGGGCAAATCAGGCAATTCTTTCACGAGTCGATCTAGAAAAGCCTGTTGGCACTCTTTGGCCCTCGCGACATTTTTGTCATCGCTCCTGCCCTCAGGAGCTACTACCCCAAACACATACCCAGCCACGTCCCAAAGGAGGTTGGCGACGATGCCTGATGTTTTTTTCGCCCCCTCTGGAACCAACATCCGTTTTCCGCGCAGTTTTTTGCCCTCACCCTCCCTCATATCATCGATATGACTTAGCGTACCATCAGTGGCAAGCACAAACACATATGAAATTTCTTTATGTTCCCAGCCAAAAGGGGCAACTTCTTCTCCCTTTGTACTGGCTGCTTGGCGATCGTAATAATCCTTGAGTGCTTGTAGAATCATCTCCTCACACCCACCTTACTAAACCTGGTATCTACAGATCCATTTTCAAGCATCGCACGAAAAAACATGGGCTGCGGCTCGTTGCCATCATCACTAAAACACCAGTCGTAAAACATGAACCCGAGGTCGCGTGTTTCGTCAATGAGGATTACTGCCTCGCCACCGGTCTCTACCAACTTAAAATCACAGGCAAATTCGCGACAACCAAGATACGGCCGATGGAAACATTGCCCTTTCTTGGCCCTCCGCTCAAACATGGCAGCATACTTGGCTTCAAGATTGATTGCGCCAGTTTCGTCTGCAAGGCGACCACTTGGCTCAACGGGCGCAGGCGGTCGTGCCTTTAAATCGAAATGACCGTGGATGCGGTAGCGCACATCCCGAAGAAACAAGCCTGCTCTCTGCTGCCTTTCTTCCTCAATAAACAGGCCAAGGGGCTTGCCTGCCTCCCCAGATAGTTGTTTCGCCGTTGGGGCAGCGGCCTTTTTACCTACCTCATTGCGTCTTACCGACATCCACCTGATGGGATTTAGCACTTCGATCTTATTTACATGCCACTGAATTTCTGGCTTCCAAAAAATGGACTCGAAAATGGCCCGTGCCGCGGAGGGAGTCATGACATCGTAACTTACGCGCTCGACCTTCATTTCTGGTCGGGTAAAACAAGCATATTCTCCCCACACCTCTAGACACCAATTGGGCATTGCCTCTCCTCCTCTCAACTAGCTAGTCGATAATGAATTGTTCTGGATGGTAGAGCTCAGCGTCTACCAGTAGCCCCCTGATGGGGCAGTAGGCAACATCGCTGGTCACGACATATATAAACGGCAGCACCTCCTCAATTAAACCACTCTTTAACATCGCGTTAAACTCATGCAGATAGATATTGACCATGTACCGCTGCAAGGACCGCCCTAGGCGACGGCTAAGACCGCGGGACCGCAACTCGGCGATAAATGTCTTGCTGTCGCCATAAGGCACAATAACAGACCGCTGCATGGATTCATCTATGAGCTTGAATTTGGCTGCGGCTGTGCGAAAAAACATGGCGCATTCGGATTGATCGGGTTCTAATAGCCCAATTATGCCGACGGCATCTAAAGAGTTAGCCTTCCAGTAGAGCTCGCTGAAATACTTTTGAAACAGAGTGTGGTCTAAGGGGTCCACATGTGCCACCCCGAAGAGACCTCTGGCCGTGTCGGCGGCCTTGCGCAGAATGCCGGCGGGAGCTCGCCTTGGCGGAACAAAAACATGCACGGTGCCTAAATTTTTTAACTTGCCCTCGCGATTACACCTCCCAGCAGCTTGCACTATGGAGTCTAGACCGGCCAAGGCTCGATATACCACTGGGAAATCAAGGTCCACCCCTGCCTCCACTAACTGGGTGCTGACAACCCTAACCTGCTCGTTTTTTGCCAATTTTTCTTTTATCTCGGCGATAACTGTGCTACGGTGCTGTCCGCACATAAGAGCGGACAAGTGAACGGTGCCCTCTGGAAGCAAGGAATACAACTCGCGGCAACTGGTCCGATCTGATACGACGCATAGGACCTGATGGTGCTTGATAATTTCGGCAGCGATTTCTGTCCACTCAGACGCCGTTGTCAGATCAGTTGGCAGGCGTATATTGACCCTACGGAGAGTATGATGCAAGTTATCAACTTCGCCTTCCATAATCTCCCTCACGTCGCGTAGCCCCTTAAACATCTTGCCATTAATAAGCCGTGGCCCAAAGGCAGGTTGGGTGGCCGTGCAGATAACAAAAGTAACTCGATAGCGGTCTACCAATAGTTGCATAGTCTGCAAGATAGGCTCTAGGTACTCGACAGGGAGCAATTGTGCTTCGTCGAGCACCACAACCGAGTTGCAGATATTGTGCAGCTTTCGGCAACGACTGGAGTGAGCCGCAAACAAGGACTCAAAAAACTGCACCGTAGTCGTTACCACCACCGGAGCATCCCAATTTTCTGCGGCTAGACGTGACTTGGCGGTGGTGGCATCATCGTCCAAGCCAGAGTGATGCTCTATAACCTGCAAAGGGTCCACTGCCGACCTAATAACCTCCACATTTTGTTCGATAATGCTGGTATAGGGAATGACATAGATAATGCGATCTAGATCATGTCTGTGGGCATGTTCGAGTCCAAAGGCTAGGCTCGACAAGGTTTTCCCCCCGCCCGTTGGCACCGATAACGAAAAAACACCCTGTGGTTCTTGGGCCATTTGGCGGCACCTGCCCCCGACCTCACGCCTGATATCATTGAGTTTATTTTGTGGTGCTCCGTCTTCTAGTTCTTTCATATAGGCATTAAAATTACCCAGAAGCACAGGTATTGGGTCGTAACAGCCGCGCAAGGCGGTCCGCCCTTCGTCCATGTAAGCTTCCGTATCTAAAAAATCTGCATCGACCAAGACCGAGTAGAGCATCCTCACCCATAGCGAAAGATCCAATCCCCTAGCAAACTTCCACGGCGGGGCTGCAATTTTGACCCGACTAAGTTCTTCTCCGACAAAAGGTGCAATGTCCCCTAAACATCGCGATTGATTTTTTTGATACTCCAACGATGCCGCTCCTGCACCCTCCGCTCCTGACCAGTCCGGCAGCCCAGCATGATGACCTGCCACACCGTAAGCGAGCAATCTGCCGATCTGCTTGCCGAACAACTTCTCTAGCAATACCGCTCCATAGATTGCATGTGGCTCTTTGCCCTTCTTGCCCTCCAGATGGGCATCCTCATCGTATCCGCTCTTATGGCGGAGATAGCTCTGCCATAAGTCCCTGGCCTTGCCGGCATCATGGGCAAGACCTAGAGCTCTCCCCCATTCACCGGAGCCGAATTTAGCGGCACTTGCCTCAGCCAGGCTTGCCGTACCTAATAGATGGGCTCTAAGGTCATGGGGGAGGTCCCACTGGCCCTGGGCATCTTTTTTTACATGGGCAAAATATTTCTCACTCATTCCCCTGACCTCCTCGCATTCCCTTCATAATGGAAGAAACAGAGCCTCTTGCCAACTATCCTACCATATCTATCTTGAATTTTCGAGCCAATATTTTGCTATTTATGTCTATGATGACAAAACCCCCACCTTGCCAATTGGCATGGTGGGGGTAATTGATTCTCGCTAGAAAGAGCGTCGCAGCGCGTTATCGACGATGGCATTGATGAGCCCTGGAAATGTGTAGCCCGCCACCTCGGCCGAAACGGGGAAATCGCTGTAGCCGGGGGCCAGGCCTGGCAAGGGGTTGACCTCAATGATGTAGGGCAGCCCAGCCTGACTGAGCCTAAAGTCCACCCGGCCAAAATCGCGACACCCGAGAGCGGCAAAGGCCTGCAGTGCCGTCTGGCGCAGGCACTCGGCCAGAGCTGCGTCAATAGGGGCCGGGCACAAGAAGTGATGACGCGCCGTATAGTTCTTCTTGAACTCATAGGTATAAATGCAATTAAAACCTGCGGGAACATGGGTGAAATCCACTTCCAAGATGGGCAGGGTGCGTCGCGAGCATCCGTTGCCAAGAATGCCCACCGTAAACTCTCTCCCCACAATGAATTCCTCAACCAGAGCGGGTTGGTGATAGTTGCTGATGACAAAATCCACCTGCCGCCGGAGCGCTCCTTCGTCGACTACCTTTGACGAGCCCACAATCCCCATGGACGAGCCCTCGTGCGCTGGTTTGACCATCAAGGGAAACCGCAGGTTTGGCCCTAGAAGGTCGCTAGCTTGGTCGAAGACCTGAAACGGCGGAGTCAACAAACCGTGGTGGAGCAGTATTTTTTTCGTGGTCGGTTTATCAAGGCAGATGGCCAGCGACAGGACATCCGAACCGATGCAGGGAATACCGAGCATTTCTAAGACCGCCGGCATGTGCGCTTCGCGATTTCTTCCTTTGTAGCCTTCGCAGATGTTAAAGGCAAGGTCGAAATTGCCACGCTGTAGTGGTACAAGAGCACTTGGCCCCCCGGGAATGCGGGTGACGGTATGTCCGCCCTGCGTGAGAGCGCTATCAATAGCGATGATTGTACTTTCGGAGTCTAATTCGGCGTACCGGTCGGGAGGTTCGCCTTCGCTTTCCTGTGCTTCAATTTTTATGTCGTAGATTAGCACTACTTTTAACCCCATCTTCCCCAACCCCTGTCATATGATGATGAAAGACCCGTCCCTTTTGTTTGTCTTTTGTTTGGGGGTTATTGCGGGAGGTGGGTGAGGATGCTCGACCAGAGGAGGTCGAGGCCGCTCTTCTCTTGTGAGGAGGTGATGATGAGTTGACTTTCCTCGAGGGAGAGGAACTTGAGTAATTTTTGTGTATGGAGGCGGTGTTGGGAGCGCGCCACCTTGTCGGCCTTAGTGGCCACCACACGAAATGGCAGTTTGCTGTCTCGAATCAAGGCATGGAAGAGGACATCGTCCTTAGAGGGCAGGTGGCGAAAATCGACCAGCTGGAGCACGAGGCGAATTTGCTGGCGTTGGGTGAGGTAGTCGTAGAGCCGCTCGCGCAAAGCGGCTCTTTCCGTCTGCGGAATCTGAGCATAGCCATAGCCCGGCACATCAACTAAATAAAACTGCTCATTGATGCGGTAAAAGTTTAAAAGGCGCGTCTTGCCGGGGCGTGAACTGATGCGGGCCATAGCCCTCCTGCCAAGCATGGCATTCACTAAGGAGGACTTGCCGACGTTACTGCGCCCAAGGAGCACCAATTCGGGCAGGGCGTCGGTGGGCATGTGGGCGAGGCGCAGGGCTGAGACGATAATTTCGGCCGAAGTTATCTTAAGCATCGGCCGGTACCTCAGCGACTAGCGCCACCGCTAACACCTGGTCCATACTTTCCACCAACCGTACGTCAAGGCGGCGCAGAATGTTTTTTGGCACCTCATCGAGGTCGCGCTTGTTGTCCTTGGGCACGAGTACGGTCTTAATGCCGGCGCGGTGGGCGGCCAGAAGCTTCTCTTTGAGCCCGCCGATGGGGAGCACCCGACCGCGGAGGGTAATCTCGCCTGTCATAGCCACATCTTTGCGCACCAGACGCTTCGACAAGGCGGAGGTTAAGGCGGTTGCCAAGGTTATGCCGGCACTCGGGCCGTCCTTAGGAATGGCCCCCTCGGGCACATGCACATGAATGTCACGGTCTTGGTAAAAGTCGCCGTCGATGAAAAGCTCTTTCGCCCGCGAGCGCACGTAGCTATAGGCCGCCTGTGCCGATTCGCGCATCACCTCGCCCAGTTGGCCGGTGAGGATGAGATTGCCCTTGCCGCTCATCACGGTGACCTCGATGGTGGCGGTGTCGCCACCTGCTTCGGTCCAGACAAGCCCCGTGGAAATCCCCACCTCATCATGCTGTTCCGCGGGGTTAAACCTGTAGCGGGGGGCGCCCAAGAATTTATGCAGTTTAGCATTGGTCACCGGCGCCTGCTTGGTTTTGCCCGAGACAATCTCCTTGGCAACTTTACGGCAGACCGTGGCTATTTCGCGCTCAAAACTACGCACTCCGGCTTCGCGGGTGTACTCATTGATGATTTTACTTAGCCCTGTCTCCGAAAATGACAATTGCTCAGGCTTTAATCCGTGAGAAAGTAGCGCCTTAGGTACTAGGTGCCTCTTGCCAATCTGCAGCTTCTCTTCAGCCGTGTAACCTGACACATAAATTATTTCCATGCGGTCGAGCAGTGGTCGGGGGATGCTGTAGCGAGAATTAGCGGTGGTCAAAAAGAGCACCTGCGAAAGGTCGAAGGGTATCTCAATGTAGTGGTCGGCGAAGGTATGGTTCTGCTCTGGGTCTAAGACCTCGAGCAAGGCGGCCGAGGGGTCACCACGGAAGTCTGTGCTCATTTTATCTATTTCGTCCAGCAAAAACACGGGGTTACGCGTCTTAGCCTGCCTCAGTCCCTGAATGACCCGTCCGGGCATAGCCCCCACATAGGTGCGGCGATGCCCGCGAATTTCGGCTTCATCCCTCACCCCGCCGAGCGACATACGCACAAAGCTGCGGTTCAGGGCCCGCGCGACCGAGCGCGCTAGGGAGGTCTTACCCACTCCCGGCGGCCCGACCAGGCACAAGATGGGGCCCTTGAGCTTGCTCGTCAACTGACGCACCGCCAAATACTCGAGGATTCGCATCTTGACCTTCTCTAGGCCGTAATGGTCTTCGTTAAGTATGTCTTCTGCCGCGGCGATGTCGAGGGAGTCTTCGGTCATACTCGACCACGGCAGCGCCAGAACCCAGTCTAGGTAGTTGCGCACCACCACGGCCTCGGCGATGCCAGGCGGCATGCGCTCCAACCGCTCTAGCTCCTTGGTGCATTTTTCCTCAACCTCTGGGGGCAGCTTGAGGGTAGACATCTTCTCACGCAGGTCCAGAGCCTCTGCCCCCCGTTCGTCTTTCTGCCCGAGTTCCTTGTGTATAGCTTTCATTTGCTCACGCAAATAATACTCCCGTTGGTTTTTCTCCATTTGTTTGCGCACGCGATTGTTAAGCCGGCGGTCAATTTCTAAAATCTCTATTTCCCGCGCAATAAGTTCGCGGAGTTTCTCCAGCCTTTCTTTGACATCGACGGCCGCAAGAATAGTCTGTTTGTCTTCGATGCTCAGGTTGAGATGAGCCACTATGGAGTCAGCGAGATATCCCGGTTCGTCTATCGCGCTGATGGCGGCATACACTTCGGGGGGTGTTTTTTTGCCTGACTTCACATATTGCTCAAAGAGTTCCATGACATTGCGCACCAGAGCTTCCATGTACACGGAAACCTCGGAGGCGTCTTTAAGCACCATCACTTCCGCAGTCAGGTGGGGCTCGGTCTGGCCGATGCTCTCTATGCTAGCGCGACTCAAGCCCTCGACTAAGACCCGCGCACTGCCGCCGGGCATGGCTATGACCTGCTTGATGACGGCAAGCGTCCCCATGCGATTAAGCTCTGTCGGTGTTGGTTCTTCGATGTTCACATCTGTCTGGGTGGCGAGAAGTATCTGGCCATTCGCACTCATGGCGGCGTTGATGGCGTTCATAGAACGTTCCCGTCCTACATCTAAATTCACAATGCTATGCGGAAATACCATGTAACCCCTGAGCGGCAGGACCGGTAGAATCACTAATTGTCCTTCCAATGTCATTAATACCTCCTGATCACCTTAGTGCCGGCACTCTACCGGTAATCTACTAGTGTAAGCATAGTATACGCCACAAAAAAAATGCCCGCTAGTGCAGGCACTGCATTGCCGGAATTAATTCTATGGGGGGAGGGGTATTTTCTACCAGGCAGTGCGTCAAGGCCTCCCTGATGTGCCTGATGGGAATTACCTCCACCCCCTCGATATGAGCGAAGCTCTCTTGCCAGTTTTCGTAGGGTATAACCACCTTCTTAACTCCAGTCAAGCTAGCGGCCTCAAGTTTGGCAGCGACACCACCCACGGCCTTGACCACCCCCCGCACCGACAATTCCCCGGTCATGGCCACGAAATTATCTACGGGTATCTTCTTGACAGCCGAGTAAATGCCGACCGCCATTGCCACACCGGCGGAGGGGCCATCTACCGGCGTACCGCCGGGGAAATTTATGTGGATGTCAAAGCCATAGGGGTCGACATCAAGCACGCCACGCAGCGCCGTGAGTACGGTATCTACCGAGCTTAGTGCCATGCTCTTGCGCCTGATGAGGTGGCTCGCGGTGCCTATCTCCTCCTCCTCGGCGATACCCGTCACTTTGACGGTGCCAGGACCTCTAGTGGGGGATGCCGCCACCTCAAGCTCCAGCAAAGTACCTAAAGCAGGTCCAAACACCGCCAGGCCATTGACCACGCCCACCTGTGGTTCGCTCTGAATTTTGGGCTCATGGCGGGCGGTACAGTTGGTGGAGTTGATGACCCATTCGATGTCTGGCGCACAGAGTTTGGCCCGGCCCTCGCCCCCTGCCACCCCGGCGGCGATCTGAATGATGTTGACGGCTTCGCGGCCGTTATGGGCATAGCGGGACAAGAGGCTACGGGCGGCATCGTCTAGCTCAACACCAATGCGCAAGGCTGCGTTATTGGCAATGAAGCCGAGTTGCTCACTCCTTAGCGGACGAAAGAAAATCTCTAGACAGCGTGAGCGTATGGCGGGGGGGATGGTTTCCGGCGCACGGGTGGTGGCCCCCACGAGGCGAAAGTCTGCCGGCAAGCCCTGCTGAAAAATGTCATGGATGTGACTGGGGATATTGGTGTCCTCGGAAGAATAGTAGGCGCTCTCTAGTTTCACCTTGCGGTCTTCAAGAACCTTGAGGAGCTTATTTATTTGCACGGGATGCAGCTCGCCGATCTCATCGATGAAAAGAATGCCGCCGTGCGCCTTGGTGACCGCACCGAACTTCGGCTGGGGAACACCGGCCATACCGAGAGGGCCTGCCCCCTGGTAGATGGGGTCATGCACCGAGCCAATTAAGGGGTCGGCAATCCCGCGCTCATCAAAGCGGGCGGTAGTGGCATCAAGCTCAGTAAAGGTGGCGTCTCGTCCAAATGGTGAGCCCTTAGTCCTCTTGGCTTCCTCTAGTACCAGTCTAGCGGCAGCAGTCTTCCCCACCCCGGGGGGCCCGTAAATGATGACGTGCTGGGGGTTAGGGCAACAGATGGCCGCACGCAAAGCCTTGATGCCATCGTTCTGGCCGATGATGTCAGCAAATGACGCCGGGCGCGTCTTCTCGGCGAGAGGTTCGGTCAGAGAAATCTGGCGCAGCTTAATTAACCTATCTATCTCCTTGCGTGACTCTTTTTCGATAGCGACCTTATTGCCCTGCTGCGAGCGCAATAGGTTGAGAAAGTAAAGGCCAATGACCACGGCAAAAAACACTTGTACCACATAAAAAACACCGCCCATGTTCACTTTGCTCACCTCGCTGTTAGTTTGTGCGTAGGGTGAGAAAAAAAACATGGGCGGCTATTTCTTTTTAGGCAGTGACGTCTTTTTTCTTGCGGGGCTTGGTGCTCTCGGTGAGCAAGATGGGTAGTTCGTTTTGTAGAATGACTTCCTCAGTAATTATGCACTTCTTGATGTCGGTGCGGGAAGGAGCATCATACATCACGGCGAGCATAATTTTCTCCATAATGGCCCTCAGCCCCCGCGCCCCGGTGTTGCGCTTTATGGCTTCCTTAGCAATAGCCCTTAGCGCTTCCGCTCTAAACTCCAAGTCTACCCCGTCATAGTCCAGAAGCTTGGTGTACTGCTTGACCAAGGCATTTTTCGGCTCGGTCAAAACGCGCACGAGAGCATCTTCATCCAGGCGGTCAAGCGTCGCAATGACCGGTATGCGCCCGACAAACTCTGGTATCAAGCCAAACTTGAGCAGGTCGGTCGGCAGCACCTGCCTAAGCAACTCGCCAATGGGGGTATCCGCCCGCGACTTTACATCCGCTCCAAAACCCATAGCCTTCTTGCCGATGCGGTTCTCGATGATTTTCTCGAGGCCGTCAAAAGCTCCGCCACAGATAAAGAGAATATTCGTCGTGTCAATCTGCAAAAATTCTTGATGGGGATGCTTGCGCCCGCCCTGCGGGGGCACGCTGGCCACCGTCCCTTCGAGAATTTTGAGCAAGGCCTGTTGCACGCCTTCGCCGGACACATCGCGGGTTATCGAGGGGTTATCTGATTTGCGAGCGATCTTGTCGACTTCGTCAATGTAGATAATACCCTTTTCGGCGCGCTCGATGTCATAGTCGGCGTTCTGGATGAGCTTGAGCAAGATGTTCTCGACATCTTCCCCCACATAACCGGCCTCGGTGAGCGAAGTCGCGTCGGCAATGGCGAAGGGGACATTGAGTATTTTTGCCAAGCTGTGCGCCAAGAGCGTCTTACCCACACCGGTCGGCCCGATGAGGGCGATATTGCTCTTGGTTAGCTCGACATCCTCACCCTTGCTCGGTGCGGCATAGATGCGTTTGTAATGGTTGTACACGGCCACCGCCAAAACACGTTTGGCATCGTCCTGACCGATGACCCATTGGTCCAGAAACTCCTTGATAACATGCGGCTTAGGAATCTCCTTGCGTTCAACCTCTTGGCCCTGATGCGCTTCCTCTTCCACAATCTCCATGCACAATTCCACGCACTCGTCACAGATATAGACTCCCGGTCCCGCGATGAGCTTCTTGACTTGTTCCTGCGTCTTACCGCAAAAGGAGCACTTGACGGCGTTTCGATCATCAAACTTCCCCATGAAACGGCCTCCTCCCGGCTACTTCTTGCGCTTAACTAAGATTTCATCCACCAGACCGTAATCTTTGGCCTGCTCGGCTGTCATCCAATAGTCGCGGTCGACGTCTTTGGCGATTTTTTCTAGTGGTTGATTGGTGTGGGTAGAGAGAATCTTATTAAGTGACTCACGCATCCGGAGTATCTCTCTAGCCTGTATTTCGATATCCACGGCTTGGCCCTGAGCCCCGCCGTGGGGTTGATGGAGCATTACGCGCGCATTTGGCAGTATCATGCGCTTGCCGGGCGCACCGGCGGCGAGGAGCACCGCTCCCATGCTGGCCGCCATGCCGATACAGATGGTGCGCACGTCAGACTTAATAAATTGCATGGTGTCGTAGATGGCCAAGCCGGAATCAATATGCCCACCGGGGCTGTTGATATAGAGGTCAATGTCCTTACTGGGATCGTCACCCTCTAGGTGCAAAAGCTGCGCCACGATGAGATTGGCCACATGGTCGTCAATGGGGCTACCGAGGATGATGATCCTATCCTTGAGCAGTCGCGAAAAAATATCGTAGCTGCGCTCCCCACGACTAGTCTGTTCAACTACAAAGGGTATCAAACCCATCTTACTCTACCTCCTGGTCTTCTTTCACCACCGACACACTTACTAAGTAGTCAATGGTCTTTCCGGTGATGATGCTGGCACGCACGGCCTCGAACTGGCCCCTCTTCTGCAGGATTTCGGCTACCTCGACCGCGCTCTTCCCCGCGCCCTGTCCCATGGCCGCCAAGTATGCTTCTATTTCCGCATCCTCCACGGTAATGTTTTCAAGGTCGCTGATTTTCTCGAGGACGAGCCTCGTCTTTACCCTATTCGCGGCAGAGTCCCTAAACTCCTCCCGCAGGGCCCCTTTGGTCTTACCAAGATATTCTAGATATTGCTCAAGCTTTAGTTTGCTACGCGAAAGACTTGCGGACATGTCCTCCAGCATAGAATCCATTTCTTCCTCGACTAACACCTTGGGCACATCAAGAACGACGCCCTCTACTACTGTAGCTACAACTTCGTTTTCTATGCGCTTTTTGGCATTGTTCTCGCCTACCATCTCTAAGTTGGCGCGAATTTCTGCCAACATATCGGCGAGGGTATCATGCTCCGAAATTTCCCTGGCAAAATCATCGTCTATGACTGGCAGTTGCTTGCGCTTAATATCATGCAGCACTACCTTAAAGTTGGCCAGCTGACCGGCTAGTTCTGCACTGTGGTAGGTAGCAGGGAAGGTGACGGCGATGGTACGCTCCTCGCCACAAGCCATGCCTACCAGTTGTTCTTCAAACCCCGGGATAAACTTGCCGGAGCCAATTTCAAGGGTCTGCCCGGCAGCCTCGCCCCCGGCGAACGGCACGCCGTCCACACTGCCAACATAGTCTATCCCCGCGGTATCGCCCACCGCGAGCGTATCCTCCGGCATGTCTACCAGACGAGCGTGGCGCTCGGCAAGTTTCTTTAACTCGTTCTCTACCTGCTCTTCGCTCACCAACACCCGGGGCTTGCTCACGGCAATGCCCTTATATTCTTGTACGTTAATTTCGGGTAAAAGTTCCAGCACGAAATTAATTTGTGCGTTCTCGCCACGGGCAAAATGGACGACCTCGACCTCGGGGCGACTAATAGGTTTGACCATCGCTTGCACCAGCACGCGCTCGTAGACCTTGGGCAGAAGGATATCGAGGGCCTCATCATGCAATACCGCTGCCCCGTAGCGAGCCTCCAAAATTTGCACAGGCACCTTGCCCTTACGAAACCCGGGCATGTTTACTTTGGCGACAACTTTCTTGTAAGCACCGTGCAGGGCCTCGGCTACTTCGGCCTCATCCACCGTGACCTCAATTTGCAGTCTGTTGTTCTCTAGATTCTTCATATCCGTTTTCAAAAGTGTAGTCCTCCTCAATGGCTATGTTCTTACAGGGTCGCGATTGACCACTACATTATAGCACAAAAAAAGCTTACCACAATGGTAAGCTTAGTAACCCAAAACACCCAAAAAAACAATTAAAAAATTACAGTGGCGCGCCCGGCAGGATTTGAACCTGCGACCACCGGATTCGTAGTCCGTTACTCTATCCAGCTGAGCTACGGGCGCA
>JAGXSS010000097.1 GCA_018334055.1 Peptococcaceae bacterium | reverse complement strand
CCTGTTTGTTGCAATTCTATCACCCCCCCCCCCTCGATGTCAATGCAATATTTGTTAAATTTTTGTCGCACTGAGGTTATCACCCTGTGAGGGACTGAGAAAATGCCACCATAACGCTAGACAAACCGCGGATTGAGTGGAGCTAAATGAAATCCAGAATGTACGACAGGAAGGAGGGTGGGCCATTTTTTGGATGACAAAACAGACGACACACCATTGGTGTGTCGCTACGAAAACCCTCCTAATATACCCCCCAACTAGGAGCGGAACTGCTTTAGCGCACTCATCAGCCAAAAAACACCTATATTGGATCCAACTATAGCAAGGAGCCCCACTATCGGATGTGATCTGAAGTATGGCAGGTAAGTCTGCGTTGAGTTGTAGAACCAAACAGATGCGGCCTACAGCTAGTCGGCCGAGCAAGAGAACTGCAACCGCTTGCTCTTTTCGTGTGGCTGGCTTGCGGATAGAAAATCATAAACCTGAACGTGTGTAAACCCTGCGCTCGTGGCCGCTTTGGCTATGTCTGTCGGCGTGAAATAACGCTGGAGGTGTATTTCGTCGAAGCGAGACCATCTATTATCCTCGCTGCGTAAAAATCCGGTCAGTCTATGGGTGATGAGTGTGTCATGGAGGGCGACGCTCCAGAGGTAGCAACTCTTAACCCCGACACGGTTTCGCTCAGGTCGCTCGCTGAATTCTGCCATGCGGCCGGGACCATGAACGTCAAAAAGCAGGAGGCCATGTGGTTTTAGCAAGGCCCTTGCGCCATGCAAGAACTGCTCTAGCTCGTCATAGCTCCTCAGGTAGTTAACTGCATCGCAAGCCGCCACGATGAAGTCATAACTCCCAAGCGCCTTCGGCAGGCTACGCATATCAAGCAACATGAAGCTCACATTTTTTCTGTCGCGGAGCTTGGCTTCAGCCTGGGTGAGCATGGCGCATGACAAATCAGAGGCGAGCACCGCATGCCCGTCCTTGGCAATTTCTTTGGTGAGATTGCCCGTGCCACAACCTAGCTCCAAAATGGACTGACTGTCCCCTATGGCGAAAGTGGTGCGCAGATAGTGCCACCAGGCAGAGTAGTCGAGGTGGCGCATCCACTCGTCGTAGACCGAGGCCATCGAACCATAGGCACCGGTCATAGCGTCACACTCGCGGCTTCGCCCCACAGTCTCTCTAGGTTGTAGAAATCTCGCGTTTCTTCGTCAAACACATGGACTATCACCGCCACATAGTCGAGCAATATCCACTTGCCAAAAGGGTCGCTCTCCTTGCCCTGCAGCTTAGCGCCAGCTAGCGAGAGCCCATCTACTACATGGTCCGCTAAAGCTTGCGTATGCGTGCCCGAACTTCCACTCACCACTACAAAGTAGTCAGTGACCACCGATACTGCTCTGAGATCTAAGATAATGGGCCGGAGACCCTTTTTATCGAGGGTAAGTGCCGCGGCGAGCCGCGCAACTTCGAGTGCGCTAATGTCTACTCCTCCTATCTGAAATAGTCAAGCCCTAAGACGATAGTCACATCGCTGTTGCGGGCGCCGGCCTCGCTGACCAACTGCCCCTGACCGAGGGCACGAAAAACCATCTGACCGGCCACGTCCCGCCTTTGATGGGCGGTAATTCGTGTCTTCTCCACCGTTTCGGGCACGGTCTCTAGCCCGATGACGTTAAAGCCCCGCCGGCGCAACACCTGCGCGACGCGCGGCCCAGCAGCATTGCCGGTGGCATCACGAATCATCACGGTAACTTCTTTAGTCTCCTCCAGACTGTTCTGCCAAAAATGCGCGCTAAGGAGATTGTCCAACGCGTCATTGTCAAGGAGCCAGTAACTCCCCCCATTAATCCAACCGTCAGTGCCGGGCATCATCCACATCTGCACCTTATTCGGACCGATTTGGTCTAACTGCGGGAGATGCCGGAGGACGGTCGCAGCATCGATGTTGGTGCGCACATTGCTCATGGCAATGGAAACGAGCTCGTTAATTCTTAGCAAATTGCTCGGTCGAAGGGCCGTTCTGAGCGTAGCCAAGAGAAAGGCCTGCTGACGCTTGACGCGACCGATATCGCCATCAGGACCGCGGTAGCGCACATATTGCATGGCTTTGTCGCCATCTAAGGTCTGTTGCCCCATACGCAGGTTAATAACTAAATCCTGGTATGGATCACGGTAGTTCATGTTCTTCTCCACAAAAATGTCTACCCCGCCGATAGCATCGACCAGTTGGCTGAAGGCATCAATCTCGACACGCACATAGTAATGTATGGGCAAATCCAGTAGTTGTTCCACGGTGGATACAGCCAACCTAATGCCACCATGAACATGGGCATGCGTAATTTTGTCTAACCGCTCCCGTCCCGGGATCCTCACCCGACTATCACGCGGTATGGATAGCACGTTGACGCGAGAGGTGGCCGGGTCAAAACTCACGACAATAATGGTATCTGTGCGTAGCGGCCCCCTTTTCCCACCTGGGAGAAGCCCAGCGTCAACTCCAAGTACGAGAACATTCACTCGCTCATTGACCATTGGGGGGGTGAGAGGGACGGCGCCTTCGGACTCGGGAATGACACTGAGACTGTTTAGTAAAACAACAGTGGTACCCACCATGCCACATACTAACAGCCCCAAAGCGGCACTCAAATATCGCAACACCTTGTTCATAAAAATTCTGCCTCCCATAGCTTATCTCAACATAATAGTATCCCTAAATGCTCCCTAGAGATAGTGCCAAAATTTATAAGCACCTATGCTCGGTAGAGTTTGTTTTTATAAATGTAATTTTCTACGGCATCCAAAACGAGATAGCGAATCGATTCCCCGGCCCCTACTCGCCGCCGCACGTCCGAAGAAGAAATGGCCATGGCGGGCACCGAAATTAAGTGGATATTACCTTGACTACGAAACCTAGCCAAGTCTTCCTTGGCCAGGTAGTGCTCAAGCGTAAAGCCGGGACGACTAGCTGCCACAAAGTGACAGGCCTGCAGCAGCTCTTCGGCACGATGCCATGAAAGAATGTCCCGCATGACATCAGCACCCGTAATGAAGTACAGCTCAGCCGTCGCTCCGAACTCCGTGGACAGTTGCCTAACGGTGTCAAAAGTGTAAGAATGACCGGGGCGATCGATTTCAATGCGCGAAATTTGAAAAGCGGGGTTACTGGCAATGGCCAAGAAGGTCATGAGGTAGCGATGCTCGGCCCCGGTCACGGCGCGGCCCAATTTGTGAGGGGGCTGCCCCGAGGGGACAAACAGCACTTGCGACAACGAAAACTGGTGGCGGGCAGCCTCTGCCGTGACGAGATGCCCAAGGTGGATGGGGTCAAATGTCCCACCCATTACTCCTATCCGCATGCCACACCTCCCCTAGATGGGTTCCTCATCATAAAAATTAAACTCCGCCTGCCCAATCCGCACCGGGGCGCCCTCGGTAATGCCGGACTGCCGGAGCAAATCAAAAACCTTGAGCTGCTTGAGTGTACGCTGCAGGCGCATGACCGAGTCATCATCATCAAGGTCGCACCGCGCAATTAGCCTCTCCACCTCGGTACCTTGCACCACAAAGACCCCATCTTGTTCGCTGACCGAGAGGGGCACGGCGGCTACCGGCTCAGGCAATTGGCCCACTTCATGGATACTCGGCACAGGGGCTGCCTCCACTAACTCCATGACCCGATACAAGAGAGGCATGACGCCTTCCCCGATGACCGCGGAAATGGGAAAGACCTGAAGACCCAAAGCCTCTACTTTGGCGATGAGGATTTGCAGTTCCTCATCTTCCATGGCGTCAATTTTGTTCAAAGCGACTACCTGCGGTCGCTCTGCTAAAAGGGGGGAATAGCTGGCCAGCTCCCTGTTGATGGTGGCAATGTCTGCTACAGGGTCGCGACCCTCAGTGCCGGCAGCATCAACCACATGAATGAGAACTCTGGTTCTTTCAATGTGCCGCAAAAACTCGTGCCCAAGACCCTGCCCAACATGGGCCCCTTCAATTAAACCGGGGATATCGGCCATAACAAAACTTTTCTCCCCGACGGCCACTACCCCCAAGTGTGGTTCGAGGGTGGTGAATGGGTAGTCGGCAACTTTAGGGCGCGCTTTAGAAACGACCGAGAGCAAGGTAGATTTGCCGGCATTCGGAAAGCCCACCAGCCCTACGTCGGCAATGCTCTTTAACTCGAGGCGAATCTCACGTTCCTGCCCCGGCTCACCCTTTTCGGCATAGGTGGGAGCCTGATGGACCGAGGTAGCAAAACGCGCGTTACCCCTCCCACCGCGACCGCCGGCAAAGAGCAAAACCAACTCGCCCAGCTGCGACAGGTCGGCGAGAACCACATTGGTTTCTTGATCGAAAACAACTGTCCCCGGTGGCACGCGCAGCATGAGGTCCTCGCCTGCCTTGCCGTGGCGGTTTTGCTGGCCGCCCTTCATGCCATCCTCGGCGCGATAATTCTTCTTGTAGCGATAATCCATCAGAGTGTGCGCGTTAGCATCCGCCACGAGGTAGACATTTCCGCCGCGCCCTCCATCACCGCCGGCCGGGCCACCCTCCGGAACGTACTTTTCCCGCCGAAAGGCTCGGGCACCATGGCCTCCGTCACCGGATTTGACGGTAATGCGCACTCTATCAATAAACATGTTTCCTCATACCCCGTTCCTCTGATGTGCAAATAATTTGGACAGCTCCTTTGCCGCCAAAGCATACCTGCCACTCATTATGTTCGCCCGTTAGCTCGAGCAATACTTCCTTTTGCCCCCTCGCGACAGCTAGTCCCCGGTAGTAGGTCCACAAAGTGGCCAACTGGTGTTCCCAACTTGGCCAGTTCGCACCAAAATGCTCTAATCTGCCGGTTGTTTCTATCATGAACCGCATGCCGCTTTGTTCAGCCTGGGCCCACATGACAAACAAAAAACAACTCAAAGGCACATTGTTAAGATTAAAAATGTGGCTTGCTGTAAGAATCCGCTCGGTAACTTTGTCTAATTTAGCCACCACCTGCTCCCGCGACTTCTCAAGTTGCAGGTACCCATAGACAATTTGCAGATCGTTCTGCAGGTCGTGGCGAAAAAATTTAAAACAGTCCGCGATTAAAAGGGCATACTCGGGCACTTTCGCGCCTTCATCACCTAAGAAAAGAACCCGGCTATCCGGGTTCTTGTCAGTACACACTAGTTTGCGCCGAGAGCATAGACGCTGACCTTCTTGCGGTCTTTGTCTAAACGCTCGAAGGCAACTTTTCCGGTAACAAGGGCAAAGAGAGTGTCATCACTGCCAATGCCGACATTGGAACCAGGGTGCACCTTGGTGCCGCGCTGGCGAACCAAGATCGTTCCTGCATTGACGCTCTGCCCATCTTGACGCTTAACGCCCAGTCGTTGTGAATGGCTGTCGCGACCATTTCTAGAGCTACCTACACCTTTTTTATGTGCCATTATTGCACCTCCCTAGTTAACAGTAATTGACTCAATTATGACCTTAGTGAATGGTTGGCGGTGACCGTTCTTTTTGCGGTAGCGTGACTTGGCCTTGTAGCGAAAGATGATGATTTTCTTCTCCTTGCCCTGCTCGGTCACCTTAGCTGCCACATGCACATTGGTCAGCAAAGGCGTCCCGAAGGCAACTTCGCTCCCCTGACCAACCGCGAGCACGTCACTAAACTGCACTACGTCGCCGACTTCGGCCGCTAACTTTTCTACAAAAATGATACTGCCCTGCTGCACTCGGTACTGCTTACCACCTGTTTCGATAACTGCAAACATACTGGCACCTCCTCTATTGACTCGCCGTCCTCCGGGGGCCAATGGCACTTAAACCCTTGACGAGCGGTACTCGGTTGCTCTCGCCAGAAACAGCAACCTTACAAGTAGTTATTCTATCATGCTTGGGGCAGGCGGTCAAATAATACTTGCGCCAATTTCACCATCTGCTGCCTCCCGCAGCCATCGATACACCAGAACCATGAAGGTTGCACTTAATGATTGCAGCAACGTCGTGAGATAGGGCTGGACCGTAAGCGGCAGCAATACCTCCAAAAAGTAGCCCAAAGCGGCACTGCCCACCCCCCAGGCCAAGGCAAGCCAGAACAAGGCCACCTCATGACCGCCTGTTATTTTCCAGCTATATGAAAATGCCTCAAACAACCCTTTTTTATCGAACATAATCGCCTGCGGGACATAGGACATTTTAATGGCGAAAACAATCCCTGGCACGATAAAAAGGAGGCTCCCGACAGCTATTAACACAACGCTCATAACTGTGGCCACCAGGACCAGTGGCAAGTTTTTGATACCCTGGCCTAAGGCCGAGGCCAAGTTACATTGACCGGTAACCGAGCTATCGGCCATGACCATGGTCGCTAGGAACACAAACAGTGTTACGAGGAGCCATAGAAGGGCCCGCACCACTATGTTTCCGGGGTTACCGATAATGCCCTCGACAGAAAACCCCATCATGCCCGCCAGCGGCAGGACAGCGAGCGCGGGAAGCAAGATGATGGGGTTAGTGCGCAATACACCGATGGTCTGCCTAACGATATTCCACAAATGGTCGACACTTAGTCTGGTCACCCATAAGTCCCCCCTGCTATGTATTTCCGCCAGCTCCAAACTTTCCTCAATCATAAACCAAGGACAGACCATGTGTCAATTATTACTAAGCCGCACCAACTATGAGGACTCTGCTTTGGCTACGGCGAATAATCTGGCCCGCGCATAAGTTCGCTGCACCTTGATGATCTCAAAAGTGGCTTTCTTGCCGATGAGCGAGGCCGCGTTCTCCACCTGGATGACATAACCCTCCACGCGAGCCACCCCATCTTCCGGGCGGTTGTTGTGGACGCTGTCGATTAGCAAGGTATGTATCTCGCCGAGGGCAACCGGCACGGCCGCCTTTTCTACCTCCTCCACCGAACCGGCGAGGGTGATTTTGTACTCCTCCGGGTTCATTTGCTGTGCGCCACGGATGAAGATGCGTTTTTCCGTTTCACGCTCCAGACGCTCTAGGTTAGCCGCATTGACCCCAATTAAGTTGCCGGCTGTAGTGGGATGAACCTGAATAAGCACCGCAGGCTCCGGTGTCGCTTTGAGGAAGCGCTTTAATTCGCCCTCAATCCTGCTGCCCGCCACTTCCTCCGAGAGCACCCGTCCCGTACCTTCACAGCATGGGCAGTCTTTTTGTAATAGCTCGCTGATACTATGGCGCACCTTCTGCCTAGTCATCTCCACAAGACCAAGGTCAGTCAGCCCGAGGATGGAGGTCTTAGTTTTATCGGGCTGCATGGACTCATGGAGGGTGGCGAGCACTTTTTTCTGGTGCTCCCCCTTATCCATGTCGATGAAATCAATAATGATGATGCCCCCGATATTGCGGAGGCGCAGTTGCCTGGCAATCTCACGCGCTGCCTCGAGATTGGTCTTCAGTACCGTGTCCGAGAGAGTGGTCGAGCCGACGAACTTACCTGTATTGACATCAATTGAAGTGAGCGCTTCGGTTTGGTCGATAACCACATAGCCGCCACACTTCAGCCAGACGCGGCTCTTTAAGATTTTGCGTAGCTCATCTTCTACACCAAAGACCTCAAAGATGGGTTGATTTTGCTGAAACAAAAAGACTCGGTCCTTAAACTCGGGGCCAATGTCCTCAAGCAACGATAAAATGTGCTCATATTCCTCCGCGCTATCTATGAATAGCCGCAGGACTTCGTGGTCAAAACTGTCGCGGATGATGCGGTACAGGAGGTTTAAGTCCTTGTGCAGTAGACTTGGAGCTTTCGCCGCCTTCCCACGATTCTTGATGCGCTTCCAAAGCTTTTCGAGGAATTCGACATCCTTCTTCAGTTCATCCGGCGGGCAGGACTCCGCCATGGTGCGCACAATGAGCCCCATCCCCTTAGGACGCAGCTCATGGGCTAACTTACGCAGGCGGTCACGCTCCTCCGCCGTCGCAATGCGGCGCGATACCCCCACATAGTCTACCGTGGGCATCAGGACCACAAAGCGCCCGGGTAGAGTAATGTGCCTTGTTACTCTCGCCCCCTTCGTGCCAAAGGGGTCTTTGGCCACCTGCACGATTACCGGCTGCCCTGCCTTGACAACGTCCTTGATGGACGAGGGGCCGGTAATTTTCTCTGGCACCTCATCTAGCCCCTCGACACTTTCTAAGGCATCGTCGACATAGAGGAAGGTGTTTTTTGGCAGACCCACATTGACAAAGGCCGCCTGCATGCCAGGTAAAACATTGGCCACCTTGCCTTTGTAAATATTACCGACTACCCTCTGCTCAGCACTATTTTCCATATGAAATTCCACTAACTCGCCATTTTCAATAATTGCCACCCTGGTATCCCGCGCTCCGCAGTTAATGACTATCTCCTTAACCACAAGTCATCCCCCCTTCTCCGCCTACTAGGAAATATCCCCCTAAGCGTTATTCTTAATCAAGCGGCGCCATGAGACTCTCCGCCCTTAAATAGAGCTCCTTGCGCACCACATAATCGGCCTGATATTCTTCGCCGCTTAGTCCTCCCAACAACGCCAAGAATTCATCGGGCCTAAAGAACACAGGCTCACTAGAACTTAACACCGCCCGCAATCTATTGTCCTCTACCCGCACATCGCGCACGAGGGGCTTGGCGTTTACGAGCTTCGTGCTGCTCTTGCTTTTCTTCAAAAAGTGTACTTCCTCGGCCCCCGTAAAAGCTTGCACTGCCTGTGCCAAGGACCCTTGCCCCAGTACCTGAACTTCGTAATCTGTCCAAGCGACCTCGGCGGCCAGTGGCTTCCTGTCCGCCTTGACCATCCTTGCTCCGAGAAAACTAAACTCGGTCTGCAAAGTGACCCTCTGGAGCCTTTCTAGTAAATGGGACATGGCTAAAGGTTCCGCGAGACACAGGTCAACATAGTCGGCCTCGCTGCGGTAGCCTAGGGGCATGGGTGAAGCTAGCGACAATATGGGATGCGGATTGAAGCCTTGGCTAAAAGCTAGAGGTAGGTTTGCGCGCCTAAAAAGGCGGTAGTAGGCGCGGTGGGTGTCAAGGTGCGAAATGTAGGCCAACTGAGCGCTGCGGGCGAATTTAAGCCAAAGCCTCACTGTCCCCGCCCCCTCTCGGTCACGGTGCCCACCGCCAGCGCTGGGCACACACCGCAATCCACACACGTCCCCGCCGCACAGTCCAAGGTGAGCATCGCCAGGCCCGCCTTTTCTTTTTCGGCAAGCAAAAACTCTCGTGTGACTCCCGGTGAAAGATGCTCCCATGGGAACTGTTCCGCAGGGTGACGCTCGCGATTAGCATACCATGTAGGGTCTAAACCAACTTCCGCAAAGGCTTCCATCCAGAGGTCATAGCGAAAATGCTCCCCCCAGGCATCGAACTTACAGCCTAAGCGATACGCTGCAATTAAAACCTTCCCCAGCCGCCGATCACCACGGCTGAAGACCGCTTCGAGAAAACTCGTCGATGCGTCGTGATAAACAAATTTGACTCGCCTGTCCCTCCGCAACCGTTCGCGCAGGTATTGCTGCCGCTCCTCCAGAACTTGCATGGCAGCTTGTGGCTCCCACTGAAAGGGAGTGTGCGGCTTGGGGACAAAGGAAGAAACACTGACCGCTACAGGCAAGATAGCTGCGGCGCGAGCAATAAGGCCGAGCATTTCGTCAAGGTCATGCTTAGTCTCGGTGGGTAGGCCGAGCATAAAGTACAATTTGACGCTCTTAAAGCCCAGACGCTTCGCACCCTGCAGGCTCGCCAGTAGCCCCTCGGCAGTAACCTGCTTGTTGATAACATCGCGCAAGCGCTGGGAGCCGGCTTCAGGGGCGAGGGTGATGCCGGATTTTCTCACCCTGGCTACTTCTGCCGCCAACTGAACCGAGAAACTGTCTACCCGCAGCGAAGGCAGAGAGATATTGACCCCCTCACAGCTGAGCTTGTCCACGAGTTCCCTGACGAGCGTCTCGATGCCGCTGTGGTCCATGGTGGACAGCGAAGAAAGGGAGACTTCCTCATATCCGGTGTTCCTGATGGCGGCTTGGGCGGCCAGAACCAAGGTGTGCGTACTAAACTCCCGCACGGGGCGATACGTCATACCCGCTTGGCAAAAACGACAGCCACGCGCACAGCCGCGAAAAATCTCAAGAAGAACCCGGTCATGAATAATCTCCGTATAGGGGAGCACCGGAGCCGTGGGTATGTAATTCGGAGAAAGTTCAGCCACCACTCTCTTCTCAACAATTTCGGGTAGGTGGGGCAATTTGCGCTTTAGCCCTCGCCAGGTTGCATCCTCATGGTAGAGCGGCTCATAGAGGCTGGGGACGTAGACGCCCTTGACGCCGGTTAGGCGCTCGAGCATCTCTTTTCTCGTACTGCCGTCCGCCTTGCCCTTTTGCACTGCCTGAATGATTTCCACTACCACTTCTTCGCCTTCGCCCAGCACAACGGCATCCAGCACATCCGCCAAGGGCTCGACATTGTAAGCCGTGGGCCCGCCGGCGATGATGAGGGGATGCTGCTCCCCACGATCCTTGGCCAGTAGCGGTATGCCGGATAAGTCCAGCATGAGCAATATGTTGGTATAGCTTAGTTCATACTGCAGAGTAAATCCTACGAGATCAAACTCATCGATCGGGGAAAAACTCTCTAAAGCATACAGCTTAACTTTAGCTGCGTTCATCTTTGCCGCCATATCGACCCAAGGGGCGAACACGCGCTCCGCGGCGGCGTATGGCAAATCGTTAATGACCTTGTATAGTATTTTTAGCCCCAAGTGGGACATGCCCACTTCGTAGGTATCAGGAAAGGCCAGGGCCACCCTAACTTGATCGGCACCCCTATCCTTTCTTACGGCATTGATCTCGCCGCCAATGTAGCGGGCGGGCTTAGTCACTTGCGGCAAGAGCCGCTCAATTTCTTTGGGAATCATAAACATCCTCCTGCACGACGCTACCGTACCTATTATATCCTACGCTCATTAACAATGTCTGCAAAAGTTGTGCGCACACCCTTGCCCACCAGGGCTTGGCATATTTTGTCTTCGCTAACTGTTAGGATCTCCCCATTCGGGCGGACGACGTTGAAGACATGGTAACAGCCGGGCGTCATGGTCTCCACTGCTTGCACCACTGCAGTGTCGGGGTGAACCATCACCAATTTCCCGGGCAATACTCTGGCCTGCCACAGTTCGCTCGTGCCCCGGGCAACATAGTTCATTACCTGGTAGGGGAGCATTTTCTTCTCCTGCCAGGCGGCATGAAGCAGAAAGATTCCTAGCGCGACCGCGTTAATGCTCAGTATGCCTAGCAAAAACAGTACAGTGGCAACCGCGACAAAACCCCATGCCACCCTAAAGGTATGAACCAGCACTTTACGCGTTCCTTGCAGCAGCCCCTCCTGCCTCACCAAGTAGCTCCTCAGTATCCGACCACCGTCCAGAGGCATCACCGGCAATAGGTTGACCAAGAGCAGGAGCACATTGCTCTCTAGGAGGGCAGCCCCCCAAGGTGTAAGGTGGTTCAACAGGCCTATGCATAAGAGAACGAGACTGTTGGCAGGGCCACCTAGAGCAAGGGTCGCTTCCTCTTTGGGGTTACCGCTGGTGAAACCTCTGAGTTTGGCCACCCCCCCGAAGGGCATAAGCTCGATCTCCTGCACTTTCAAACCAAGATTAACCGCGGCAAACATATGCCCAAGTTCATGCACCATGACCGAAAAGAGCATGACCAAGGTGGACGTGGCATCACCTAGTGTTACCGCGAGCAACAACCACAGCAAAAAAAGATAGTGAACCTTAAGGTTCACCCCAAGCACCTTACCGAGCCTCATGGTCCCCGTCCCTCGCTACGCAAGCGCAAGAGGGGGTCCACATACCTGCCGTTTTGGGTCACCGCAAAAAAAACTCGTCCGGTCTGACCTACCCGCCCGAGGACATCTCTTGCACCTACTCTGTCCCCTAACTTGACCAAAATGTCGGTACACCCACTATAGGACGTGTACATGGTATTGCCATGGAAGATCTTGACCTCACCGCGGCCGATGTCTATGGCTGCTACGCGCCCGTCGAGCACCGCGCGCACCAGCTCGCCCTGCACCGCCTCTATATAGAGCCCACGAGAACCTTCGGAGTGTACCGTTCCCTCGACCGGCAGATCATATCCTGCCGCATCAGTGCGGCCAGTCAAGAGCAACCAGACTGGTTGCACCTCCTCACCCTGCGGTTGCCAGTCCAACCAGTAACCTAGCGGTCCCATAGCGGCCGCCCCCGGAACAAAGACTAATCGCATGTAGTCACGCAGAGGAGCAAGATGCGCACCGGCCCAAACCAAAAAAAGAAAGATGCCAGATAGCAGACCCTTAGTCAACCACATAGCCAACACCTTGCGCCGTGACTCGCCTCGCCGCCGGGGCATGAATGGTCGCCTGCCCCGTTCTGCATACTTCCATAGAGCTTGCCTCACGTCTACACCTCCAGAGCCTCTACTAATTTATACTCTGGCAGGCGACACCCTATGAGTGCATGGCAAGACCGCTCAAAAAAGAATCTTACGGTGGCGCAAGTGAACGTTTAAGACCAAGCCCACGCCCATGGTAAGCGCGAGATAGGAGCTACCCCCATAGGTCATAAACGGCAGGGGAAGACCTGTGACCGGCATCACTCCCATAGTCATGCCTACATTGACAACTACTTGGAAGGCAATCCAAGTAGCGACGCCAACAGCCAAGTAGCGCCCCACATGGTCCTTGGCTACTGCCGCCGTCTGCAGACAGCGATAGATAATAAAGAAAAACACCGCCAAAAGTGCCACCGAGCCTAAGAAGCCAAATTCCTCGCCGACTACCGAAAAAATAAAATCAGTGTGTTGTTCGGGCAAAAAATTGTTCCGACTTTGGGGGCCCTGCCCAAGCCCCCGTCCCATAAACATGCCCGACCCAACGGCAATGATTGACTGCATGAGATTGTAACCGGCACCAACGCGATCGAGCGAAGGGTCCCAAAATATTAAGAGGCGGGTGCGCTGATAATCCCTTAAACCATAAAACCATATGAGCGGAGCACTAAGCACCCCAGAAACGGCGACAGTGGCTATGAGTTGTCGGGTGATGCCGGCAACGTAAAGAACCGCTACCAAGATGCCGAGAAAGACCAAGGACGTTCCTAGGTCGGGTTGAATGACTACTAAGGCCATAGGAATGCCAACATGAAGAAGCGCAAGTACCACTTTCCATAAAGAGTCGATTCTGCCAAGCTGTTCCACAGTGATGGCCAGAGTAGCCACAATTGTTAGCTTGGCGAACTCCGAGGGTTGCAACACAAAGCCAGCGATGTTTATCCAGCGCACTGCCCCGCCGCGCTCAACTCCTACCGCGAGTACCAGCACCAGAAGGGCCACGTTCAAGAGATAAATGGGCCATTTTATCGGAACGAGCAGTTGATAATCAAAGAAAATTACTATTATTAGCAGGATCTGACCCACAAGCACCCACTGCAACTGCCTGGTGACAAAGAAAAATGGTTCGCCAAACTCATTGTTCTGCGACGCACTCCAGATAACCAAGGCGCCAAAGAGCGAGACTCCCAGATAGGCGAGGTATAATGACCAGTCAAAGCTGCGGAAAAGTCTTCTGTCAATCAATAGGAGGCTCCTCTCGGCGTGGTATGCCATAAGCCGGCATCTTAAAGTGAATAGTGGCCCCGTCCAACCCCAATTCGAGATGAAGGGTGGCCGACTCTGGGTCGCTCTCGATGTATTCCTGCGCCGCCATGATGAGCGCCTGTTTCAGTTCATCGAGAGCCGCGGGTGACAACATCGCCCGGTCATACACCAGGACTTGCCTGAGACGGCGCTTGGCCTGTTCCTTGCTCATGAACCCATACCTACAAAACGGCGGAAGAACGCCGCCAAACCCACATTGCCGCTTATGCTCTGCAAGGGCACCGGTTCGCCGGTGAGACGGCGCGCAATATCCTTGTAATGCTTACCCGCCAAAGAACTTTTCAAACAGACCGATGGTTCGCCCCGGTTGGTCGCTACAATGGTCAACTCATCCTCCGGCACGACCCCCAGGAGGTCGATGCGCAAAAACTCCAGCACGTCGCTCTGACTGAGCATGTCACCGCGACGGATCATGCCGGGTCGCAAGCGATTAATTATCAACTTAGGCGAGGCGAGGCCCTTGCTCCGTAAAAGCCCCACAACACGATCCGCATCACGCACGGCAGGCAGTTCGGGCGTGGTCACCACCAAGGCTTCATGGGCTCCCGCAATTGCCAAATGAAACCCATTGTCAATCCCTGCCGGGGAATCTACAATGACAAATTCATGTGTCACGGCAAGCTCGGCCACTAGTTTCTTCATGTCGCGCTCATGCACCCGACTAGGCCTGCTTTGCGCAGCGGGGAGTAGGTAGAGGTTAGAGAATTTCTTGTGGCAGATGAGTGCCTGCGCAAGAGAGGCCTTTCTTTCTAGGACGTCGCAAATATGGTAGACAATGCGATTCTCTAACCCGAGGAATAAATCTAAGTTCCGCAGTCCGATATCAGCATCAACTAAGGCCACGCGGTGGCCCAATTCTGCTAGGGCTACTCCGAGATTGGCGGTGGTTGTGGTTTTACCCACACCACCCTTACCCGAGGTCACGACGAATACCTTGCCCATGCCACCGAACCCCCCTGCGGAGTGTTTTTACTTACCTTCGCCGTGCTAAGGCAAAATCCTTTCGTCAAACAAATTATTGACCAGCTCTTTCTAATTTTAGGCGAAAATATTCGTCGAGCACTTTACGCGCGATAGGGGCGGCTGCTCCACCACCGCTTCTTCCGTGTTTTACCAAGACAGAAACTACTATCTCGGGGCTCGTCAGGGCATCGACCGCCGCATAGCCGGCAAACCAGCCGTGCGAATCAACGAACACTCCACCGCGCATGACTTCGGCGGTGCCGGTCTTGCCGGCAGAAAAGTAGGGAGTACCGCGAAAGACCCCTGCCGCCGTCCCACTGTTCAGACCAAGGCCCGTTACCTGCGTGACTTGACGCAGTCCCTCTTGAATTTTACGCCATTCCGGTTCTGTTATCAGCCCGGCGGGGTTGTCGGCTGTTTTGACTAAGGAGGCCAACAATTTGGGCGTATTTTGCTCGAGAATCTCACCGCTCGGGGCAACTACCCGTTCAACCAAAAATGGTTGAAAGCGGTGCCCAGTTGCCAACATAGCCATGAAATTGGCCATCTGTAAAGGAGTGTATTGTTGGTCACCTTGCCCGATAGCGATGTCGGCCACCTCACCCGGAAAAGGGTTTAAGGAACGGCGGTCGCCCGGATTACGTCGCAAATGCGCCCTGATGCCATCGCGGAAGCGCTCGCTGGTCGGAAATTGCCCCACATCAGCGCGAAAGTCCACCAACTCCGGTATCCTCGTTGGCACCCCTAGGCCAAGAGTTGCGGCAACATTGCCAAACATGTCCAGAACATTGGCCACGCCCAGCCTAGCCATGATCTCAAAACCCAACTGATAAAAATACACATTACAGGAAATCCGCATAGCTGAGAGTTCATCTACCACCCCATGCCCAGTGCCAAAGGCCTCAATCCAACATCTCTTGCCGCGTGGCCCCAGGAGCGCTTCATTGAATAGTCTGCCCGTGCAGACCACCGGCGGACGCCCGCGCATGGCCTCGGTGGCACCGGTCATCAGACCCACAATTTGTGTAACCGGCTTAAACATGGACCCCGGAACGGTAGCCGCCAAGGGTTTCGCCACCAACGGTTGGTCGGCATCGTCCCGCAGCAGCACAAAATCGCGCGCTATTAAGGCGGGATCAAATGAAGGGAGGCTGATAAAGGCCCGCACGCGCCCATCGCGGGGGTCAAGGGCCACCACCGCCACCTCGCGGGCTGCGGGAGCTGTCTTTTGCAGCATAGGCAGGTATTCGTTAATCAGCCAGGCCTCTACTATTTGCTGTAGCTCCGCATCAATAGTAAGTTTGACACTATTGCCCGGGGTGGGGTTTACCGGTTCTTTTTCCGCGACAATCCGACTAAGATGATCAACCTCGACCCGTTGTAGCCCATCAATCCCCCGTAGCGAACGTTCTTGGGGAACGAATTCAAAGGCGGCCTCAATCCCCCAGCGCCCCACCCGACTGTCAAGGCGATACCCCACCAAGCCGCGGTCAATTAGGGACTGCAGAGCTTGTTGATCTCCGGTAAAGCGCCCCAGCCCCCCGAGGACATGACTGGCGAGACTGCCCAATGGGTAACTACGCACCGGTTGCACATCGATAAAAACCCCCGGCAATTCAAGGCGGCGTTCGTCTATCTCAAGCAATACGGGGTCACCAAACTGCAGAGGTGTTTCGGTCAGGCGTACGGGCTGCCACCGCCGAAAGCGATTGGCATTTAACAGGCGCTTAAATCTCTCTACCGAAATGTCTGGGTTTTGACCAAGAGGATCGAGGATACGGGTTAGGGTTTTTAATATTTCATCCAGTTCCGGGGCGCGAGTATGGTACATAGACACAAAAAAACCAGGTTGGTTGCCGGCCAAAACAATGCCGCGCGAGTCGAGAATCTGGCCTCGCGGAGCCAGCTGCATTCTCTGACGAAAACGATTTTCATCGGCATCGCGCCTATATTCCGCACCGAAAACAATCTGCAGTACTCCGAGGCGAAAAACAATAACCAGCAAGGCGATGATAATGGTTATGGTCATGACCCTTAGGCGGCCGGCAAAATCCTTGTCCAACTAGTTCACTTCCTCCCTTCGCCCAGGCAACCATCTGACGAGGCACAAATGCACCCAAGGCAGGAGCGCTCCGTTTATTAATACTGTCGGAATAAAAACGGTGAGAAAGGCATGGCGCCACCAGACGGCAAAGGCAACATTTGAGAATAGCAGCACCGCGACTTCGAAGCTCGCTGTGCCAATAAATCCCACCACCACCGGCACCAGAAAAGCATCACTATAAATATAACGCGCGGCATACCCCGCCACATACCCGATCAAGACAAGCGGCAATGCCGCCATGCCGATGACCGTGCCCAAGGTGATGTCCGCAAGCAAACCTACCCAAAGTCCAGCCATAAAACCCGCTAAAGCGCCATAGTAGAGCGCAACCACGCTGACCAGCGCAACTAGGACATTAAACCTGCCGCCGAAAATGGCCAGGTGGGGCATGACGGTTCCATGCAGGACCACGGCTAGTATGCCAAGCACTGCCACCACGGTGATGGCTTTCATCACGGGGCACCTCGCCGCATGACGAGGACCTCCTCTAGGCGGCTGATGTCTACCGCCGGCCTAATGCGGGCGAACTTAAGCAACCCATCGGCGCTGACAAAAATCTCCTGCACCGACCCAATGATAAAGACCTGCTCGCGCGGAAAGACGCCCCCAAGGCCGGAAGTAGTGATGAGGTCACCGACGGCGATGTCAAAATCTCGTGGCAAACGGGGCAGACGCACCATGCCCATGCGGCTAGGGTCGCCTTCCGCGATGGCTGCCAGCCTTTTCTCTTGCACCATGGCCGCAACCCCACTGCGCGGATCGGTGATGAGTAGTACCGTCGCGGTATCATCGCTCACCTCAATAATCCTCCCCACGGCACCAACGGGTGTCACCACCGGATCTCCCACGCTGATGCCGTGACGGGTGCCCCGGTCAATGATAACTTCACCATGCCAGGCCACTAACCCCCGCGAGATGATGCGCGCCATGGTCAGAGGGAGCTCGGGGCGCGTTTGCCGGTACGCCAGTAGCTCGCGCAATCTCTCTGCTTCGAGCTTGGCTTCAGCTAGGTTGATGTACTTAAACCTAAGTTCGGCGAGTTCTACCCGCATCCGCTCGTTATCCCGCCGTAAATCTCCGAGCTCTAGCACAAAACGCCCCAGGCGTCGCCCGAGGTCGACGACGGAGGCAGCCGCCCCTTGCACCGGGGCCATGGCACGAGCAATAAGACGCTCGACCAAAGTAACGCGAGCGCCACCCTGCGCCGAAAACATTAACAATCCCATGAGAACAAGCACCACGCCCACTAGTAATATGGCCTGCCGGTTCTTCCCCCACAAACCCATGCCCATCCCCCTTTATCGCAGCTTGGGCGATGCGTCCAGCCTCCTTAATAAATTCAAGTGCTCAAACGTCATTCCTGCTCCCTCGACCACAGAAGTTAGGGGATCTTCAGCGATGTGCACCGGCATGCCCGTTTCTGCGGCAATAAGTCTATCAAGCCCGCGGAGGAGTGACCCCCCGCCGGTCATGACGATACCGCGATCCATGACATCGGAAGCAAGCTCCGGCGGCGTGCGCTCAAGTGTGGCTTTGACGGCCTCCACAATACCGCGTACGGTCTCAGCGAGGGCATGACGCACTTCGACCGAGCTTAGCGACAAGGTCTTGGGTAGCCCCGTGACCAAGTCTCGCCCACGAATTTCCATCACACTTTCGCCCATGGGATAGGCAGAGCCAATGGCAATTTTTACTTCCTCCGCGGTGCGCTCGCCAATGAGCAAGCTGTAGTTTTTCTTGACATAGAAGACGATGGCCTCGTCCATTTCATCACCGCCGGAGCGAATCGACTGGTGCGTTACTATCCCGCCCAGGCTGATGATGGCCACTTCAGTCGTTCCCCCACCGATATCGATAATCATGTTGCCTGTCGGTTCGTTGACTGGCAGGAGGGCCCCGATAGCCGCGGCCATGGGCTCTTCGATGGTATATGCTTCCCTTGCTCCCGCGCTGATGGTTGCATCTTTGACCGCTCGCTTTTCTACTTCGGTCACCCCGGCAGGTACGCAGACAATGACCCGCGGCCTAAAGAAGTAGCGGCCCTTGGTGGCACGACGAATAAAGGCCTTGAGCATCTTCTGGGTAATATCAAAATCGGCGATGACCCCGTCCCTGAGCGGCCGTATGGCAATGATATGCCCGGGCGTGCGCCCGATCATGGCCTTTGCCGCTTCCCCAACCTCCAGCAATTCATGGGTTTCACGGTTTATGGCTACCACCGAGGGCTCCCGCAGGACGATGCCCTGCCCCCGGACATAGACCAATGTGTTCGCCGTGCCGAGGTCAATGCCCATGTCGCGGGCGAAATAACGATTCAAAAAGTTCATCAAATGTCCATACTCCTCACATTAGACCCTTGTCTTTAAGACTTAGTATAACCCCGTTGCCGAAAATAATATGGTCGAGGACCACGATGCCTAGAATCTTACCGGCCTCCGTGAGGCGACGCGTTACTTCTATGTCTTCTGGGGAGGGGGTTGGGTCACCACTGGGATGATTGTGCGCCACAATGATCGAGGCGGCACTCTGGCGGATGGCCGGACGGAAGACCTCGCGGGGATGGACAATAGAGGCATTGAGACTGCCGACCGAGACCTCCTCTAGGCCAAGCACCACATTTTTGGTGTTAAGCTGTAGGGCGAAAAAGCGCTCCTTGGCCTCGTAGCGAAATCTCTCCGCCAAAAAATACTCCACATCGCGCGGTGATTTGATCACCGTTGGTGCGGTGCCCTCGAGGGTCAAGCGCCGGGACAACTCCACCACCGCCATAAGCAGCACTGCCTTCGCCTGGCCAATGCCTTTGATGGCCCGTAGCTCGCTGGAGCTCATATGGACCAGCTTATGTAGGTCTCCGAGACTCGTCAACACCCTCTGTGCCAAATCCAGCACATTTACGCCCTTCTGCCCGGAGGTAGCGAGCAAGATCGCCAATAGCTCAGTATTGGACAGTTGCTGAGCTCCCCGCTGCAGCAGTCGCTCCCGCGGTCGCTCTCGCTCCGGCAAATCCTGTATAGGCACAGCACTACCCCCAATTAGCCATCAGATCTAGGCCCCACTGCCCGAGGAGAAAATGCAGCTTCGTTAAGGGCAGCCCCACCACATTGGTGTAGCAGCCCACAATGTGTTCCACCAGGACGATGCCCCTCCCCTGTATGCCATACGCCCCGGCCTTGTCGAGCGGCTCGCCGGTAGCCGCGTAACGGCAAACTTCCTGTTCGGTCAACAGGCGAAATTTAACCTCAGTTTCTTCACTGTCCACGAGGTACTCTCCACCGTTTTGCACAATGGCCAGACCGGTAACCACCCTGTGCACCCGACCGGAAAGGCGCTGCAATATCTCGACCGCATGTTTCTCGTCGCGCGGCTTACCGAACAACTCGCCATCAAGGTGGACTATGGTGTCAGCCCCGATGACTATCCCACCTGGCGGGACAGGCAGGGCCCCTCTGGCCTTTTCTAAGGCATATTCCATAGCGATGCTCCTCGGGTCACCTTGCGAGACCTCCGGCTCCGCAAACGTGGAGGCGAGGACCACGGGCGAGATGCCAATCTGTTGCAACAGCGACAGGCGGCGGATAGAGGCAGATGCTAAGTAAATCTGCCTCACTATAGCGCCCTATAGGCCAAGTAGCCGATGAACAGCCCAATAACGCCGGCGACCGACAGGCGCATCGTCAGGCCGAAGGTCAATGACAACATGTCTAAATCAAGCGTGAGAGGCGGGGTTAAGCCATAGACTGGACTCGACCAATTGAGGAATGGCAACCAATCCCCGGCAAAACTCCCGATAAGGCTGCCGAGAAACACTCCGATGACGAGAAACAACAGGAGGAGCCAGATACTTCGCTTAGACTTTCCGGAACGCACCACTTCGCAAAACCTCCTTGGGTAAGTGTCGATGGAGCAATTGGCCAACTATTCCTACAAAGTACCCGGTCGGCAGGGCAAAAAACAGCAAATACGGCAGATGCACCATGAGGCCAAAGTGAGAGACCAGCAGGCTCGCTACGAAGAGTTGTGTCACGTTATGGGTGACCGCTCCGAGCAAGCTCAAGCCAAGGGCACTAAGGCGAGAAGCGCTAAGTCGCCACGACAGGCCCATCACCAAAGCACTGGCAACTGCACCCGCGAAACTTAAGAAAAACCCGAAGGTGAGAAAGGTGCCACCCAATAAACCGCCTAGGACGGCACGCAAGGCTGCAACCACCACCGCTTGTTTCACACCATAAGCGAGCACCACCGCCAAAGTGACGATATTGGCAAGACCAAGCTTGGCGCCCGGGCCAAGTAAAACGGCAAAGGGGTTAGGGAGGAGCGTCTCGACAACATGTAGCGTGGCCGCTCCTGCCACCAAGAGAGAGGTACGCACAAGTACCCGCGTGTTTATCTTCCCCACTGCCCTAGTCCTTTACCAATTCGGTCATGGCCGCCATGCCCTTGGACATTATTATCTCTTGCCCCGCGGTAATTAGCAGCCCCTCTATTCCCGGCCAGGCCTCGATAAGTGCTAAACCCTCATCCTTCCCGAGGACCATAACTGCGGTCGCGATGGCATCGGCTACCGCGGCTTGCGGAGCCACAATAGTGACACTGGAAAGACCACGTACCGGCAACCCGGTCCGCGGGTCAATAATGTGGGTATAGCGCACCCCATCGGCGACGAAGTAACGCTCATAATCGCCGGAGGTAAGGACCGCGCCATCCATGAGTTTGACCACCGCGATAAGTTTCTCGCGCTCAACCGGGTGCTGCACCCCGACTCTCGCCAGACGAGCCGGCCGCCAGCGCTGGGTATGCGGTCGCCCACCGCGAATGCGCACATCGCCTCCGGCATCAACCACCGCATGCTTTACCCCACGCGCGGCGATGAGCTCTACCGCCCGGTCGACGATGTAGCCTTTGGCCACCCCGCCGAAATCAAGGCGGGTCGCCGGGTGGGTG
>JAGXSS010000096.1 GCA_018334055.1 Peptococcaceae bacterium | reverse complement strand
CGGCAACATCGCCGGTGTAGCCACTGCGATCGCCCTCGGTGGACCCGGCGCGATTTTCTGGATGTGGGTTAGCGCTTTCTTTGGTATGGTCACTAAGTACTCTGAGATAGTCCTTGCCGTCAAGTACCGGGAAAAATCTACTGATGGCACATGGGCGGGTGGCCCGATGTACTACCTCGCCAAGGGACTGAACATGAAGTGGTTAGCGGTCGCTTTTGCGGCATTTGGCGCCTTGGCCAGCTTTGGCATTGGCAACATGGTGCAGGCAAACTCGGTCGCGGCTGCCCTTTACGCGAGTTTTGGCATCGACAAGTTGGTGACGGGGATTATATTGACCATTGTTACCGGAGTTGTGATTGTCGGCGGTCTGAAGCGCATCGTTGCCTTCACTGAAAAGCTTGTCCCCTTTATGGCGGTCTTCTATATCGTTGGGTCGCTCATGATTATCCTCTCCCGCATAACGATGGTGCCTGAGGCTTTCGCCCTCATCTTTGGCCATGCTTTTTCCCCTGCCGCTGCCGTAGGTGGCTTTGCCGGTGCTGCAGTGCGTAATGCCATCCGCTTTGGCATCGCCCGCGGCGTATTTTCGAATGAGGCCGGCCTTGGTTCTGCTCCCATGGCCCACGCCTCCGCCAAGACGGACCATCCCGTGCGCCAAGGTCTCTGGGGCATCTTAGAAGTCTTTCTTGACACCATCGTAATCTGCTCCCTTACCGCTCTGACCATCCTCGTGACCGGTGTTTGGCAGTCGGGTAAGACCGGCGCTGCCCTCACCACTCTAGCTTTCAACGAAGGGCTCCCCGGCTTCGGTGGTTTTATCGTGGCTATTGGTATCACCCTCTTCGCTTTTTCCACCGTCATCGGCTGGTCCTGGTACGGCGAGAAGTGCGTGGAATTTCTCTTCGGTAGCTTTGCCGGACGAATTTATCGCTTTGTCTACCTGCCATTTATCATTATCGGAGCCGTCGGTGGTTTGACTCTGGTATGGGACATAGCCGACACCCTGAACGGGCTTATGGCCCTCCCCAACCTAATCGGTTTACTGGCCCTGAGTGGTACAGTGGTGGCCTTGACCAAAGAGTTTTTCGCTAAGAAAGCAGCCTAGAACAAAAAAAGGAGCCTCCCCAAGAGGGAGACTCCTTTTTTTTGTTCCTAATTGTCTCCTTCGGCCAAACCGAGGTTGACAGAGCGGGCTGGTTGTACCGTAGAGATAGCGTGCTTGTACACAAGCTGCTGCCGACCCTCAGCATCCAACATGACCAAGGTAAAGTTATCAAATCCCTTAATAATGCCTTTTAGTTGATATCCATTGTTGAGGTAAATCGTGACCGGCAGATTCTCTTTGCGCACCTGGTTGAGGAATAGGTCTTGTAGATTGAGTATAAGTTTAGACATTTCTAGCCTCCCTCTTATTAGTCAGCCTAATTGTAATGCATCCCCCACTCCTTTGCAAGAATTTCCAAGATGGTACCTTCTGCCTGCCGCAGGTCCCCTGCGTCTACCCATTGGATACGCGGATCCGCACGAAACCAAGTCAGTTGGCGCTTGGCGAAACGTCTAGTCTGTCTTTTTAGCCGCTCTTTGGCTTCTTCCAAGGTGCTCTGCCCCTCGAGATGGGCTTGCAACTCCTTGTAACCGAGGGCTTGTCCGGCAACAAAACTCAGTCCGCCTTCATAGAGTCGCCTGGTCTCCTCTAGCAGGCCACTCGTAATCATTTGCTCCACCCTCTCGTCAATGCGCGAGTACAACTCATCCCGCGGACGAATTAGACCTATCAAGATAACATCGTATATTGAAGACCTAATGTCTTTTTCTGATTCCCAAGCACTGAGTGGTCTGCCGGTGGTCTCAAACACTTCGAGCGCGCGCAGAATGCGTCGCTGGTCATTGGGATCAAGGCGCATCGCCACCTTTGCATCAACATGCCGCAGACGCGTGTATAGAGCCGCCAAACCGGCCTCCCGTACTTCTTGGTGCAGTTTGTTGCGCACGAGATCATTGCTCTCTGTTGCCGTAAAATTATAGTCATCAATGGCGGCACGTAGGTAGAGACCCGTACCGCCAGAGAATATTGGCAGTTTGCCGCGGCCAAGAATGTCTCGGACGGCCGCTCTTGCTAATAACTGATAATCGGCGGCGCTAAAGGTTGCGCCAGGTTCCACCACATCGATCAGATGGTGTGGACGGAGGCATCTTTCAGCCGGGGATGGTTTGGCTGTGCCGATATCCATGCCTCTATATACTTGCATCGAATCCGCGGAGATAATTTCCCCGTCTAGTCTGGCGGCTAAATGTAAAGTCAGCTCACTCTTCCCCACCGCCGTGGGGCCAACAATCGCTAAAACTCGTGGTTTCATCTTAATCCTCACTTCGGGTGAAAGAGTTTATAAAGTTCAGCCTCCGTAAAGGCCACTTCGATTGGGCGACCGTGTGGGCAGCTGAAAGGCAACTTAGTTTCAAAAAGTTTATCAAGGAGTTCGACCATTGCGCTCGGTGACAATTTAGTTCCTGCTTTGACGGCGGCTCTACAGGCCACTTTTGCGGCAAGAACCTCCTTGCCTCGCGCCAAGTTGTCCGACTCCATATCAGCGACTAGGTCACGTAATATATCGGCATCAAAGTTGCCCATGTAAGTAGCCGGCAGGGAACGCAGTACGTAGGAGCTGCCCCCAAAGTGCTCAAGGGAGAATCCTAAACTCGCAAAATAGGGCAAGTAACGCGGTAAGAAGTGTGCTAAAGTGCCAAAGTCAATGGACAAAGGCAGTGCTAGGTTTTGGATACCTCCGTCTTGCTCCATCAGTTGCTCCCACAAGACCCGTTCATGAGCGGCATGTTGATCGACTATAACCAACTTCCCATGTTTCTCAATGAGAATGTAACCCAAACATACTTGCCCAATCAAACGGTACGTCGAAGTAGGGGGGATGATTGTCAGTTGCTCCTTGATAAAAGGGATTGACAGCGGAGTAGTAGCATCCCGAAAATCGTAACTGAATGTTGGATTGACTGTACTTTGTGGGCCAGAGGTGTGGTGTGCCACGCGTCCCGCTTGCTTGTTGGCCATAAGATACAGTTGATTGCGCAAGACAGTCATGAATTCTCCAAACACAGCCTTCTCATCGCGAAATCTCACTTCGATCTTGGTCGGGTGCACATTGACATCAACCTCATGTGCAGGAACCGTCAAGTGGAGTATCGCCACCGGGTATCGGCCTGCAGGGATAAGGGTGCGGTAGCTTTGTTCGAGGAGGGCTGCCAACCGTCTATTCTCAATATAGCGTCCATTGAGGAAGAAGCTCTGCCACATTCGATTGTGGCGATGCAATGACGGGGTCCCCAGTACACCTGAGAGTGTCAGCGACCTGGCAGGCGTTGGTGGAAAATAGTTTAATTGACCGGCAACATCACGTCCGAAAACTGACAAAGCGGTGTCAATTAATTTATCATGCCCAGGCGTCTGCAAAACCACTCGATCATCCACCCGCAGGGTGAATCGCACGCTAGGGTGGGATAAAGCAAGCCTTTCCACCACTTGGAGCACCTTTTGTCCCTCCGAGCTGTGACTCTTCATGAATTTGAGTCGCGCCGGCGTATTAAAAAAGAGGTCGCCCACTTCAATGATGGTGCCTTGGGGCATGCCCACAGGGACAAACTCAACTTGTTCTCCACCACGACAATGTAGTTTGTACCCTTCTTCGGCCTCCTTGGTTCGACTGCGAATGGTTACCGCGCTGACCGCAGCGATACTAGGCAAGGCTTCACCCCTAAAGCCCAAAGTTTCTATGGCGAAGAGGTCTGTCAGGGTAAGCAGTTTGCTGGTGGCATGGCGTAATAGGCAGATGCGTAAATCATTTTCGTCCATACCGCAACCATCATCAGTAACGCGGATGAGTTCAAGACCCCCCGCGCGAATGTCAATGCCGATGTTTTCCGCCTTGGCATCTATGGCGTTCTCGACTAACTCTTTTACGGCTGAGCTTGGTCGCTCGATGACCTCCCCCGCAGCAATTTGGTTGGCCAGTTCGGTCGGCAGGAGGTTAATTTTCATCGTTTTCACGCTCTTTTAGGGTTTTTTCTTTTAGATCATGCAGCAAGTTCAGTGCCTGTAGAGGGGTCAAAGCTTCCGGAGCCATGTTCGCTACTTGATTATACATGTCGAGAGCAGCTGTCGTACGGGCATCAATCTCTACAGCTTTTGCTACTTCAGCGACATCCCCTAAGAAGTTACCCTGGTGGTACGGCTGGCGTTGGCTGCTCTCATGGTCCTTAAGGAGGGCAACGGCTCTTTTGACAACAGAGGGAGGTAAACCGGCCATGCGGGCGACATGAATACCATAACTCTTGTTGGCCTTGCCCGGATGTACTCGATGCAAGAAGACCACCTCTTTGCCACTCTCCAAAACTGCCACCACGTAGTTGTGACAGCGCGTGAGGCTCTGGGAGAGGCCCGTCAGTTCGTGATAATGGGTGGAGAAGATGGTGCGTGCTTGGATGTGGTCATGAACAAATTCCATAATGGCTTGGGCTAAGGCCATGCCATCATAGGTGCTCGTCCCCCGGCCGACCTCATCAAATAGCAGTAAGCTTCTACTGGTGGCTTCAGTCAGCGCCGTGCCTGTCTCCAACATCTCTAACATAAAAGTACTATGTCCGCTATAGAGGTCATCTGCCGCGCCAACCCTGGTGAATATCCTGTCAACGTATCCGATTACTGCTTTTTCAGCTGGCACAAAGCAACCCACCTGCGCCATGAGCACAATTAAGGCTACCTGTCGCATGTACGTTGACTTTCCGGCCATATTTGGCCCGGTCAGAACCGCCAGTTCGCCTTGCCGGAGGTGGGTGTCATTGGGGACAAAGGCATGGCTACCGAGTGTTCGTTCAACTACGGCGTGGCGGCCATTACTGATGGTAATGGTCTGCCCAAATGTTACTTCCGGCCTATAAAATCGGTGCCGAACCGCAGCCTCCGCGAAGGACTGCAAGACGTCAAGGATGGCAAGTTGACGCGCGACTTGCACCATGCTCCCGGATAGTCCCGCTGCCTGTTCGCGTAGGGAAAGAAAGAGCTCTTCTTCCAAGGTGACTAGGCGGTCTTCGGCCGTTAATATGGCATTTTCTAGCTCTTTCAGCTCCTCAGTAATGTAGCGCTCCCCATTAGCTAAGGTCTGCTTGCGATGATACCGAGGTGGTATTGAGGCGAGGTGGCTATTGGTGGCTTCGAGGTAGTAGCCGAATACTCTGTTATAACCTACCTTGAGGGATTTGATTCCCGTGGCCTCTCTCTCTCGAGACTCAAATGAGGCGAGAAGCACCTTTGTATCTTGACTGATGGCGCGGAGACGGTCAACCTCGCTACTGAACCCCGGCCTAATGACTCCTCCCTCGCGATAACTAAGTGGCGCGTTGTGGTCAAGTGCGGTCAAAAGTAAGTGCTGGAAGTCCTCATGCGGGTTTAGCTCCTGGTATATCTCCACTAGCAATGCCACTGCCGTCCCTTGCAGCAAATTCTTTACTTTGCCGACCGCAGTCATTGATGTAGCTAAAGCGAACATATCGCGGGGGTTGGCTGTATTGCCAGTCACCTTAGATAGCAAGCGCTCAAGGTCGTAAACTCGCCCGAGCGCCGCCCGTAGCTCGGTACGCCACATGTTCTGCTCGTGAAGAGCCTCCACAGCATTGAGACGGGCACTAATCCGGCTAATATTTACTAGCGGTTGCTCTAGCCACTGCTTGATTAACCGCGCTCCCATGGCCGTAACTGTATAGTCCAAAACCCAGAGCAGCGACCCCTCGCGTTCGCCACTGCGCAGAGCAACGGTAATTTCCAGATTGCGCCGGGTAGCGATATCAAGGGCCATGCCCCCCTGGACGGATTCAACCACCGGCAGGGTGAAGTGTCCGAAACCTCCTACTTTAAGTTGCCTCAAGTAGTAGATAATTTCTCCTAGGGCCTGCTGCAGCAGCGACGCCAAGTTTGTTTCACCCCACGTAGCATAAACTACTTCGCTGGCCTCGTCGGACGACAACAGAGAGGTTTGCCGCACAAGGGCTTGTTGCCTGGTGCAAGCTGCTCGGATTTCGTCAGGCAATTCGGCAGTAGAGACAATTATCTCTTTCGGGGCAAGGCGCAAGATTTCGTCAGCTGCCTGTTCATGGCGGCGCTTGCCTTGGAATATTCGTCCCAATGAGGAGCCCGTAGTGTAGTCCACAGCAGCGAGTGCGCATGCATCATCACTGTCCAGCCAACAAAGTATGTAGCTGTTGGTGTCGGACGGGGCATCGTGGGCCGTCGCGGGGGTGATGGTGCGAACTACCTCACGCCTAACCAGACCCTTCGCATCCCGAGGGTCTTCTACCTGCTCACAGATGGCTACCTTATGCCCTAGACTGATTAAGCGCGCTAGGTAAGACTCAGCTGCGTGGAACGGCACTCCGCACATGGGCACCTTGCCCGCAGTCCCGCCATCCCGTGCAGTGAGCGTGATGCCTAGGAGTCGAGAGGCAACCTCTGCATCGTCAAAAAACATTTCATAAAAATCTCCTAAGCGAAAAAAAAGGATGCAGTCACGGTGCATAGCCTTGATATCGAGATACTGTTGGAGCATCGGTGTATATTTTGACAGCAGAACCACACCCCTTTAGTGAGCTCTTATCGCTTTATCTCGGAATGCCCACCGGTAGGGCAAATAAACTCCAGGTCTGCGCCTTTGTGATTTGCACATCAAGTATTTTCCCGATTACCGACGGGTCGCTAGGGAAATGAACCAGCTTGTTGCCACATGTGCGGCCGGTAAGCATGGCTTCATCGGTCTTGCTTGGTCCCTCTACCAGCACTTCGACAATTTGGTCGACGAGAAGCATATTTCGCTCTAAGGCAATCTCATTGACCATGTCGTTAAGTCGCTTAAGACGCTCTTTTTTTTCTTCCTTGCTTAATTGCTCTGCCCAGGTAGCGGCAACCGTCCCGGAACGAGGAGAATAGGCAAAGGTAAAGGCCGCATCAAAACAAATTTCCCTGACCAGGCTCAGTGTTTCCCCGAAGTCCTCCGCTGTTTCGCCGGGAAAACCGACTATGATGTCGGTGGTGAGTACGGCACCGGGGCTAGAACGACGAATCTCATCTACTAAAGCGATGTAGTGCTCCCTGCTGTAGCCTCTGTTCATGGCCTGTAAGATGCGATTGCTGCCGCTCTGCACCGGTAGGTGCAAGTGTTGACAGATTTTTTTGCTGGACGCAAGCACGGCAATCAATTTTCGAGAAAAGTCTTTCGGGTGCGAGGTCATAAATCTCACCCTCTCGATACCCGAAATTTGTTCGATGTTTTGTAGTAGATCGGCAAAATCGGGTTGAGTCACGAGGTCTTTACCATAAGAGTTAACATTTTGACCAAGGAGGGTCACCTCCCGATAGCCACGCTCTGCTAGATCGCAAATCTCGGTTAGTATGGCCGACATCTCGCGACTGCGCTCCTGTCCCCTGACATAGGGGACAATGCAATATGTACAAAAATTTGTACATCCGTACATAATCGTAACCCAAGCTTTGAGATTATCCCGTCGCACGCGCGGCATATTCTCGGTGATTCCGCCCACTCCATGGAGAACTTCCACCACTGTGCTCCCCGAACTCCTGGCTTGGTCAAATAACTCCGGAAAAGAAGAGAGGTTATGCGTGCCAAAAACAAGGTCCAAGTAGGGAAAACGCTGTTTCAGCTTGCTCGCTACATCTTCCTGCTGGGGCATACAACCACCAACGCCCAAGATAATCTCGGGACGCTCTTGCTTTAGGCTATATAGTTCACCAATTTTACCGTAAACCTTGCTTTCAGCATGCTCGCGCACACAGCAAGTGATAAGCAAGATGACATCAGCCAATTCCTCTGTTGTCGTTTCCGAATACCCCATGTTCTCTAAGTGACCGGCTAAAACTTCAGCATCGGCTACATTCATTTGGCAGCCGAAAGTATGCAACATGTAATGCATGTCTTTCCCCCTGAGAGTTAATTTTTCGACCCTTGCAGCTGCTCCACTAAGTGGGCAGTGGCTTTTGGTTTGGCTAGGCGCCTAGCCAAGTTGCTCATGCAGGACAAGCGAAGTTCATCCCCCACTAGGTCTACAAGCTTTGGCGCAAGGAAATTGACATCCAACTGAATGGCAACCTGTTGTTCGACTAAAAAAGAGGCATTGCGAAACTCTTGGCCAGGAATGGGGGACACGACTGCCATAGGCAGGCCCATAGCCAAGGCCTCGGCACAAGTGACGCCTCCAGGCTTGGTGACTAATAGATCCGCCGCCGCCATGTAATACTCGACATTGTCCACATACCCTGCGATATGCACATCAGTCCCAAAGCGCGATGCTAGCAGTTCGCGATGCAAAGCATCGTTCTTCCCGGTAATGACTAATAACTGCAGACCATCAAGGTAATGGTCCAGCAGGCGCACCATCTCTACTGAAGTACCCATCCCCAAGCCGCCACCCATGAGGAGCAATGTGGGCTTATTAGCAAGGCAAAGCAACTGCCTTGCTTTTGCTTTGCATGGCGGGTTGTCAAACCTGCGGCGCAGGGGAATGCCGAGCGGAGCGATTTGGCGTTCTTCCACACCGATGTGCTTTAATAGATAGGATAGCTTCGGAGAAGCAATTACATAGGTATCTACCGCAGGATGCACATAGGTGTAATGCACGGTGTAATCTGTGATCACTACAAACAGCGGGACCTTAATGTCAAGGCGAACTTTTAGAGCAGAGAGAAATCCTGCTGGAAAACTGTGGGTGCAAATGATAGCATCAGGCTTGAACTGGGATAGCAACTTATTAAACATGGTGCAAAATAAGTTGTTGATAATCGCTGAGAAGTCAAAAAATGGCGGTTCCTCTGTCAGCTGATACAGGTGTCCGTAGATGCTCGGGGTGTATCGAAGCAACTTTAGATAGCTTTCTAGCAGGACCTTAGAAAAGAAAGGGCTGACAAACTCCAAGGCATCAATCTGTTGCACGGTGTGTCCATGCAGACGGAGTTCATCACTAACGGCCTGGGCAACTTGATTGTGGCCATGACCAATGTTTGCCGAAAAAATGATGATATTCACTGCCATCCTCCTAGCGATGATGCCTGATATGTCATTTTAACATATGGATGAAGCGAATGCGTAGCCTTAATAATGCGCCCGGCACCTCGTGGTATAATGGGCTGAGGTGATGGTCATGTGGAGACGTTTTATGGAATATATAGGAATCATCCTAGGCTCGCTGGTCGTAGGTGTAGGGCTCAATGCCTTGCTTATCCCAAATCGCATTGCCGCCGGCGGGGCAAGCGGCATTGCGACGATTCTATTCCATCTGTGGGGATGGTCGCCAGGCATCGTACTGCTGGCGATAAATATACCTTTATTGTTCGCCAGTTTTCTCGTTTTCGGTTTTCGGTTTGGTTTCTACACTATTCTTGGCTCGTTAGCGACTTCTCTCGCCGTGGAATTCAGCCAGGGGCTAAGTGTGCTCACGGCCGATCCCCTGTTGGCGTCTATCTACGGCGGGGTAATCACTGGCATAGGCATGGGAATCGTCTTCCGTTTTCGCGGGTCGACCGGGGGAACGGATATTTTGGCCAAGTTGGTCACCCATTACACTGGATTGAGCATAGGCCAGGCCCTCTTATTTATTGACGCGGCAGTAGTCCTTTTCGCCGGCATTATGTTTACGGCTGAATATGCCATGTATGCCCTCATAGCGATATTCGTTAGTTCAAAGATTATTGACGTCGTGCAAGATGGTCTTTACACCGCGCGGGCCCTCTTTATCATCTCCGGCGACGCCGACAAGATTGCCGCTGTGCTCATGACCAAACTAGAGCGCGGCGTTACCATGTTCCCGAGCCGGGGAGGCTTCAGCAAAAGTGAGAAGACGACGCTGTTATGCGTCGTCGGCAGGACAGAACTGACTCGAGCTAAGCAAATTGTCTTAGAGTTAGATAAGTCCGCTTTTATTATCGTAACCGAAGCACACGAAGTTCTCGGGGAAGGGTTTGCTGCTCCGTAAACATCAGAAGCAGTACCTAGCAAATCTCCACTAAGTCACCGCTTTGCAGCCCAAAGGCATTGGCCTCATCGGTGTCAATATGCAGTTCGAGCCTAAAGTCCGGCCGCACGCGGACTACCACCTGGTTTAGGGACCCGCCGCGCTGCCCTGGTACACATACACTTACTCTATCCTTATCGCTCAGCCCAAGGTCAATGGCGTCTTGGGGGGACATATGGATGTGTCGCCATGCTATGATGACGGCCTCAAGCACCTCAATCTCGCCCATGGGACCGCGAATGCGGACATTGCAGGCCCCGGCCATATCCCCGGATTCCCTTACCGGGGGCACAAGACCAAGTTTCACGGCGTCGGTCATACTGACCTCTACTTGAGTGCGTGGACGAGTTGGGCCTAGCACTCGCGTATTGGCAATCTCTCCTTTAGGTCCTACCAAGGTCACTCTCTCCATCGCCGCGTACTGTCCATGCTGGCTTAGCTCTTTCGATTTTTGGAGCGCCCGATTCCCTCCGAAAAGCAGTGCTAAGTCCTCGGCTGACAGATGCAGGTGCCGTCCAGAGATACCTACCGGAATTTTCACGTTGTCCACTCCTTCCTGAACAGATGGTGTTTAGCCATTATATTTCTGAGAAAGAAAAACGGAGAGACAAAATGCCCCTCCATTTCTTTTACCCCAAAATGGATAACAGAACGCCCGCAGCAATGGCTGAGCCGATGACACCGGCCACATTAGGGCCCATGGCATGCATGAGCAAGTAATTAGCGGGGTTCGCACGGCGTCCTTCGCTCTGGGACACCCGCGCCGCCATGGGCACTGCGGAAACCCCTGCCGAACCAATCAAAGGGTTTACTTTGCCACCTGTCGCATAGTACATCAATTTGCCAAATAGTACGCCACCGGCTGTGCCCGCCGCGAAAGCAGCCAAGCCAAGGACGACGATCGCCACCGTCTCCCAGGTAAGAAAGTACTCGGCCTGAGCGGAAGCTCCCACCGTAATACCTAAGAATATCACGATAATATTCATCAGATGATTTTGCGATGTATCGGACAGACGGTTGACGACTCCTGATTCTCTAAAGAGATTGCCTAACATCAGCATGCCCACCAAGGGTGTAGCCGGAGGCAACAATAGGCTGACGAGAAGGGTGACCAATATAGGGAAAAGTACCTTTTCTAATTTCGAAACTTCACGCAGTTGCTGCATGACGGTCTCGCGCTCTTTCTTGGTCGTCAGGAGGCGCATAATGGGCGGTTGGATGACGGGAACCAAAGCCATGTAAGAATACGCAGCCAAGGCGATGGAACCTAAAAGATGAGGTGCTAGGCGGGCGGCGAGGAAGATTGCTGTCGGGCCGTCGGCACCACCGATGATGGCGATGGAGCCAGCCTCCTGGGGGGTGAAGTCAAGGGCCAGTGCCCCAATAAAGGTAGCAAAGATGCCAATTTGGGCTGCGGCTCCGAGTAGAAGGGTCTTAGGATTGGCAATGAGAGGGCCAAAGTCTGTCATCGCTCCAACGCCAAGGAAGATTAGGGGTGGGTAGATGCCGAGCTTAACTCCCTGGTAAAGGTAGTACATTAAGCCGCCGGCCATTTCTCCGGTAGGTGCTGCCATCAAGCCACCCAGAGGTAAATTTGTGATGAGCATACCGAAACTGATGGGAACTAGAAGCAAGGGTTCATATTCTTTCACTAAGGCTAGGTAGAGAAAAAAACAGGCAATGAAGATCATGATGAGGTGACCCTGTGTCATGTTAGCAAAACCTGTTGTACCCCACAGGTCAATAAGAATCGCAATAATTTCTTGTAGCAAAGTTTTTCCTCCCTCTATGGTTAGGCGATCACCACGAGCGCGTCACCGGAATTGACAGTGGCGCCCTTGCCAACCCTTATTTCTTTAACAGTGCCATTTGTGGTGGCAACAATTTCGTTCTCCATCTTCATAGCCTCGAGAATGACCACCGGTTGGCCGTATTTTACGACGTCCCCCACATTCACCTTAACCTGCAAGATAGTCCCCGGCATGGGCGATGTTACGACAGCTGCACCCGTAGGGACAGGAGCGGCACTCTTGATCGGCGCAGCTTTTTCCTTCGGTGGTGCTATCACAGGGGCAGACTGAGGGCGAATAGGGGCAGCCGCACGCTCGGGAGCGGCCAGGGGTGCGGACACAGCGGGACTTCTGCCCCCACTGACTTCTTCAATTTCGACCTCGTACACTTCACCATTTACTACGATGCGATATTTCTTCTGCACTAAAATCGACTCCTTCCTAGTTGTGATGGCGCTCGGCATTGCTCAGGCGGGCTGCTTCTTGCCAGGCACTGCCACTGTTCTGCTCTTTCCGGATACTAATGATGCTCACCGGACGACTGCCGAGCATCGCCGCCAAGGCCGCCGAAATGGCTACCAAAACACCGAAGCTCGGCTCATTCGCAGTGGGACTTGGCATCGGGTTCTCTTCTGTCAATGTCTCGGACAGGACTTCAGCCATGGGGAGAGTGTCGGCAGAAGATGGTTGTGGCATGTTTTTGGCTCGGGCGGTGGCGATTTGGCCAAGACCGAGGAGTATGAGCTGGGTAACATACAGGGTGACGAAAACAATACCCATGCCAATGGCGGTGATTTTTAGGCCATAGAAAAATAATTCACTCGACATATTGTCCTCCTATAGTGGCATGTTGCCGTGTTTTCTTGGGGGCCTTTGTTCGCGTTTGGTGGAGGTGACTTCTAAAGCGTTACACAGAACACGACGGGTATCCCTAGGGTCAATGATATCATCTACCATGCCGCGGGCTGCCGCCACGTAGGGATTGGCAAATTTCTGCCGGTACTCAGAAATTTTTTCTCGGCGGGCTTCGGCGGGACTTTCGGCGTTAGAGATAATATCTTTAAAGAGAATGTTCGCTGCGCCCTCCGGCCCCATCACGGCAACCTCCGCCGTGGGAAAAGCGATAACCGTATCCGCGCCCAGTGCTCGGCTACACATGGCGAGGTAGGCTCCGCCGTAGGCCTTGCGCACGATGACGGTTAGTTTGGGCACGGTGGCTTCGGAATACGCATAGAGTAGCTTAGCACCGTGGCGAATGATGCCGCCATACTCTTGGTTTACTCCTGGCAGGTAGCCGGGGGTATCGACAAAGGTGAGAAGGGGAATGTTGAAGCTATCGCAGAAACGGATAAAGCGAGCAGCTTTGTCTGAGGCATTAATGTCGAGACTTCCCGCGAGCACCTTGGGCTGGTTGGCTATTATCCCTATGGTCCGGCTATTTAATCTACCGAAACCTACGACCATGTTCTCAGCGTAAAAGGGTTGTACTTCCATGAAATCTCCATCGTCGATGACCTCGGCGACTAACTCGCGCACGTCATAACTGCGATTTGCCTCAGCAGGAATTAGGTCTAGCAGGCGCTCTCCCACCCGGCTGACGGGGTCAGCGGAAAAGTTTGCGGGTGACTCGGACAAATTATTGCTGGGCAGAAAGGTTACCAAGCGGCGCACCTGGGTGAGGCAATCTTCATCAGTTGCCGCCATAAAGTGCGCTACCCCACTGGTAGTGTTATGCACATTTGCCCCGCCGAGATCTTCCATAGTGACGTCCTCGCCGGTCACCGCCTTGATAACCTGCGGTCCGGTGATGAACATTTGGCTGTGGGTCGCGGTCATAAAGACAAAGTCAGTTAGAGCGGGAGAATACACCGCACCCCCGGCACAGGGGCCCATGATGACCGAAATCTGTGGGATGACTCCGGAGGCTAGGGTATTGCGGTAGAAGATATTGCCGTAACCATTTAAGGCATCGACGCCTTCTTGAATGCGGGCGCCGCCGGAATCGTTGATGGAAATCATGGGCGCCCCATTACGCACCGCCATATCCATCACTTTACAGATCTTCTGGGCATGGGCTTCACCTAGTGACCCACCGACCACCGTAAAGTCTTGTGAGGAAACATAGACTAATCTGCCGTCAATCGTTCCATAGCCGGTGACTACCCCTTCCCCTGGGGCTTCGACGCTTTCCATGCCAAAGTCTGTACAACGATGGCGCATAAAGAGGTCAAGCTCGACAAAACTCTGGGGGTCAAGCAGGAACAAAATGCGCTCACGCGCTGTTAGCTTCCCTTTCTCCTTGTGCTTATCGATGCGTTTCTGCCCACCGCCTAGGGAAATGGTCTGTCTTAGTAGTTCTAGTTCCCTGATCTTCTCTAACATCTGCGCTTAGGCCTCCTCATGTTCCGTGTGTTCACACAACTCTATGAGCACACCACTGCTGGCTTTGGGGTGGATAAAGGCTATTTTCGCCCCATGAGCGCCTCTGCGCGGGACTTCATCGATGAGGCGAATCCCTTTTTCCTTTAATTTAAGGAGCGTTTCGGTTATGTTGTCTACCGCAAATGACACATGGTGTATCCCTTCACCCTTGCTTTCGAGAAATTTAGCGATGGGGCTTTCGGGAGAGGTGGGCTCGAGGAGTTCTATCTTAGTCTCTCCGACGGGGAAAAACGCAACCCGCACCTTTTGTTCAGGGACTTCCTCTTCCCCGGCATCAGGCAGTTCGAGGAATTCCGTATAGAATTTGCGCACAGCGTCGAGGTCCTTGACGGCAATCCCCAAGTGGTCAATCTTCTTCAACATGCCGTTTCATCCTTTCGGTAAAATATTGAGCGGTGGCCTTCTTGGCCAGTCCATACACTTCTATCTCGCCCCATTCTGCGTTAGCCATTATCCCTATGTCCTGCCTGTTGGCCCAGGAGAAGAAATCCCCAAGCAAGATGTTTGCTACGTAGGCGGAGAACTCTTTGTGCCAACGCTTCTCTCGGCGCCGAGCTAGCTCACCACTCTGTTCCACGTAAGCAAAATGGTCATCAAGTGCCTGCGTGAGCTCGGCGACGCCATATCCCGTGGTGGCGATTGTCGGCAGCACCTGTATGGGGTGGACACGCCGCCCCTCTTGCATGCCTAGCATAGCCTCAATTTGCAGTTTTGTGCGGTCGGCACCATCTCTATCTGCTTTATTGACCACGAACACATCGGCAATTTCCATAATACCAGCCTTCATCGCCTGGATATCGTCGCCTAGCCCGGGTACAGCAACCACCACCACCGCATCCACCGCCATGACAACATCAGTTTCGGCCTGACCCGTGCCGACAGTCTCCAAGATGATGGTCGAGAAATTACCGTGCTGTAGTAGGCGCAAGACACGAGCTGTGGCTGCCGAGAGTCCGCCTAGACTGCCGCGAGTACTCAAACTGCGGATATAGACATCTGAAAGGCCGCTTAATTCGTGCATGCGGATGCGATCGCCGAGAATGGCTCCCCCAGAGAACGGGCTGGATGGATCAATGAGTAGCAAGGCAACCCTCTCGCCGCGCGCTAAGAGCGCGAGCGCGAGTTTGGCGGTTAGGGTACTCTTGCCAGCTCCAGGTGGCCCGGTAACACCTATGATGCGCGGATTGCCCTGGGGTTGACCAAGAAGGCTGAAAAGCTTCGCGCCTAATTCGGGGTTGTCTTCCACTAGCGAGATGCTTTGTGCTAGGGCGCGCATGTTCCCTTGCAAGAACCTCTCGCGCAGATTATCTAGGCAAAGCATGCTTCTTAATGTACTCCACAACAGCAAGAGTGCCGGTGCCCGGTGTAAAAATCTCCTTGACTCCCTGTGCTTTAAGCAAAGGAATGTCTTCCTCAGGGATTACTCCACCACCAACCACTAAGATGTCTTCCGCATGGTGTTTTTTCAATAGCTCAATAACTTGGGCAAATAGGTGGTTATGTGCGCCCGACAGACAACTCAAACCGATGACATCGACGTCTTCTTGTAACGCAGCTTCGACAATCTGTTCCGGAGTCTGTCTCAGCCCGGTATAAATTACTTCCATACCCGCATCCCTGAGCGCCCTGGCTATGACCTTGGCCCCCCGGTCATGCCCATCAAGGCCCGGCTTGGCCACTAGCACACGAATTTGCATTCCCTCGGTCATCATTGCACCCCCCTCTACAACAGATTGTCCGCATGATATTCACCGAAAATATTGCGCAGGCAATTGCAGATTTCGCCAAGCGTAGCGTATGCCCGTACCGCTTCTATCAAGGACGGCATAATGTTCGCGGTGCTCTTGGCGTCTGTCTCAAGCTGCGCTAAAGCCACTCTTACCTGTTGGTTATCTCTTTGGCTCCGAAGGACTTGCAACCGTTGTACTTGTTTCTCGCCGACCGTGGCATCTACTCTGAGCAATCCCCGCAGTGCATCTTCCTTGACGTGAAACTGATTGACGCCCACGACAATGCGCTCTTTACGCTCTACTTGCATTTGCCAATCGTAGGCAGATTCCTGTATTTCACGCTGCATATATCCTTTTTCGATGGCAGCAATGGCCCCACCAAGGGCGTCTATTTTTTGAATTTGGGACCACGCAGCGACTTCGATCTCATTAGTGAGGTTCTCGATGTAGTATGATCCGGCGAGTGGATCCACAGTATCTGCCACGCCGCTTTCGCAGGCGATGATTTGCTGTGTCCTTAGGGCTATGCGGACCGATTCTTCCGTTGGCAAGGCTAAGGCTTCATCGCGGGAGTTGGTATGCAGGGATTGGGTACCGCCCAGGACGGCTGCCAGCGCTTGCAGGGTCACCCTGACGACATTGTTGTCCGGCTGCTGAGCCGTTAACGTCGACCCACCTGTCTGCGTATGGAACCGAAGCATCATGGAGCGTGGATTCTTCGCTTTAAAGCGCTCCTTCATAATTTTGGCCCACAGACGGCGTGCGGCTCGAAATTTAGCCACTTCCTCGAAGAAGTCCACGTGCGAGTTAAAGAAGAACGATAGTCGCGGAGCAAAATCATCTACATCAAGACCAGCCAAGATGGCTGCCGCGACATAGGCAATGCCGTCACTTAAAGTGAAGGCCACTTCTTGTACTGCCGTGGACCCCGCCTCGCGAATATGATAGCCGCTGATGCTGATGGTGTTCCATTCTGGCACATGCTGGGCGCAATAGGCGAAAATATCTGTAATCAGACGCATGCTGGGCCCAGGTGGAAAAATGTATGTTCCTCGGGCTGCGTATTCCTTGAGGATGTCGTTCTGAATAGTCCCCACCAGCTTGTCCTGACTAACGCCCTGCTTTTCGGCCACAACGATGTACATCGCTAGGAGCACTGCCGCCGGCGCGTTAATGGTCATCGAGGTGCTCACTTTATCTAGAGGAATGCCCTTAAACAACAATTCCATATCGGCTAGAGAGTCAATAGCCACGCCGACTTTGCCGACTTCCCCCGCCGCAAGGGGATGATCAGAATCGTAGCCAATCTGAGTAGGCAGGTCGAAAGCCACGCTGAGTCCCGTCTGACCCTGCTCCAACAGGTAGAGGTAACGGTCGTTGGACTCCTCGGCACTGGCCATACCCGCATACTGCCGCATGGTCCAAAATCGGCCCCGATACATGGTAGGCTGCACTCCGCGAGTGAAGGGGTACTCCCCAGGCAGACTAATATCATCTAGGTAGTCACCGGTAACATCGAGTGGGGTGTATACGCGCTTGATAGATAGGCGAGAAGCATTAGTAAACATTAATTTCCGTTCCGGATTTTTTGCCACAGATTTCTGCGCTTTCTCGTCCCATTTCACAAAAAAATTTTGTAGTTGCTCGTTCATCAAAGAACCTCCCCATGAGGAATTCTGTCTAACCGACGAAAATACTGTATACATTCTAGCATTATTGTCGCACTTAGAGAACCTTTTCTTAAAAATTTGTGCCCTCCCAGCTGAACTAGGAGGGCACATGAAAATGTTACTCTATACCCAACCGTACAATTTCATCGCATCGGCAACCCGACGGATGCCTACCAAATAGGCGGCGGTGCGCATGTCAACATGCTTGTCGTTGGCCATCTTCCAAACATTGGCAAATGCGTTGACCATGTTGCGTTCGAGCTTGGCGTTCACCTCGTCTAGCGGCCAGTAGTAGTTTTGCAGGTTCTGGACCCACTCAAAGTACGAAACGGTGACGCCACCGGCATTAGCCAGAATGTCAGGCAAAATAGCAATGCCACGCTCAAACATTTTTTTGCCAGCCTCGGTGGTTACCGGGCCATTAGCGCCTTCGGCGACCACCTTCGCCTTGACTAGGTGTTGGTTCTCCATGGTTATAGTGTTTTCGAGGGCGGCAAGCACCAAGATATCGACATCAAGGGCGAATAGTTCATCGGCCGTGATGGTCTTGCTACCGGGGAATCCGGCAACTGTGCGATGCTTGGTGACATAGTCCTGCAGCATGGTGGCATCCATGCCATCGGGATGATAAGCCCCGCCACCAAGATCGAAGGCAGCCACCACTTTGGAGCCCATTTCATGGAGGTATAGACCAGCGAAGCTACCGACATTGCCGTAGCCGTGGACTGCAACTTTGGCACCCTTTAGATCGATCTTCAAGGCGGCACACGCTTCACGGGTGGTGATAACTACGCCGCGACCAGTCGCTTCGGTGCGCCCGAGCGACCCACCGATGAGGACGGGTTTTCCGGTGATGACGCCGGGGTTGTTGTAGCCGCGCATGGCATTATACTCGTCAACCATCCAAGCCATGATCTGGGGATTGGTGTTGACGTCGGGGGCAGGAATATCGATTTCCGGACCAATAAAATCCCCTAGTTTCCGCACGAAGCCCCTTGCCAAGCGCTCTTTTTCGCCCATAGACAATTTGGTCGGATCAACGGTGATGCCGCCCTTGCCGCCACCATAGGGCAAGCCGATAACGGCACACTTAAAAGTCATCCACATGGAAAGTGTCTTTACTTCATCGAATGTGACATCCTGGTGAAAGCGGATTCCCCCCTTGGCAGGACCATTGGCAGTGTTATGCTGGGAGCGATAGCCGCTAAAGGTTTTCACCGAGCCATCATCCATGCGCACTGGGATAGATACTTCCATGGCCCTTTGGGGTGTTTTAAGAATTTCGTAGTAGCTGTTGTCCAACCCAAGGAGATCGCAGGCTTCTTTTATCTGCACCTGCACTTGTTCAAACACGTTCAGATTCTCTGTCGACATTAATCATTACCTCCCTTGTAAAATTTAGTCCTATTCCTTATTTGGAAAACCGTACTTGGACATTTCGAACCCGTTCTGCACATCCCCGACGGGGACCATCTTGATGCAACTGCGCTTAGCAATATCTGTACAAATTCTGACGCATGCTCCGCAACCCTTGCAGCGGTCAATGGCGACAAAGGTGGTCTTACGCTTTTCATCATACAACAAGGTATTCGGTTCCGGGCAGTAGAGGGTGCACAGGCGACAATTGGTCGCGCTGCACTTTGCAGCATCAACTTGGGCTATTTTATACATGCTAGGTCACTCTCCTTGGAATGGGCCTGTGCCCAACCATGCTGTACCGCAAAATCATACGCCGCATGAATAGCTTCCATGTTCTTTTGTACCAGCTCAAACTTATGAGTGAACTGCTTTTCCATGGCTTTGTCGAGCGAGGCAGTGCCCCCTGAGGCCACAAATCCTTTGCCAAGAAAGCGCTCGCCGACAGCTTTCTCTAAAGATGCGAGGTCAGGCACACCAATGATGGCACATAATGCACCTAGCATAGCCATGTTGGTCGCCACCTCGGTCCCGGCATGCTTTAGTGCTATTTGCATGGCCGGCAAGTAGTAGACCCTGGCCCGTTTTTCGCAGAGTTCCCTCTTTTCGTCATCGCTTAGAGGCAAGGGGTGCTGTGCATTGATGAGAATTGCCGAATCGTCCTTAAGTCCTGAATAAAACGGCATGGTATACGATTTGCCATGGGTTATTACTTGGCTGTGAAAAATTGCGATGAAATTAGGGTAGAGGATCTCTCCTATTTCGTATAGCTGGCCTTCAGCTATACGGACATAGCTCTCCACCGGCGCCATGCGCTTTTCTGAGCCGAAAAAGGGAACAATCGTGCTCTCCCCCCCACTCAGGATAACTCCGTTGCTGAGAACATGGGAAGCTGTCACCACGCCCTGTCCACCAACACCAGCCATGCGAATGTTGTATCTGCTCATGCCCACTCCTCCTATATGCTACCCATGATACGCGGCGAGCTCTTGCTAGCTAGGCCTTACTTTCCGCGTCTATTCTCTCTAGGTATGCTTTGGCTTCATCACTCATGATTTCCACAAATCCATAGCGCTCTTTTTCTACTTGACGAGCATCGTCGAGCACTTTTTCTGGAGCTATGGAATATTCAATATTGCAGGAGGTATAGGCCTGGACGTAGGTGGGGCCGACCTCCCGCGCGATCAAGACTGCTTTGCGGATGGTGCTGAAAACTCGACTGGGGTTAGTGGGGGTGAGACGTGCGATGTAGGCGACACCTGATGTCTGGGCGAGACCAAGCATGTCGATTTTTTCAAACTGCTTGCCAAGCGGCGCCATTTTCACTACTTCGCCTTTACGCGTCATGCCACTCTCCTGCCCGCCTGTATTCCCATAGACCTCATTGTCGAGCATGATGGTGGTGAACTTCTCCTTGCGAAACCAAGAGTGCATGACTTGGGAGAAGCCGATATCGGAGAGACCTCCGTCACCCGCCATCACCACCACATCCTTATGTTGGTCGGGAAAACGAATTTGTAGCCCCCGCTTGAGGCCGGTGGCCACCCCATTCGTATCACAGTAATTACCGTAGACGAAGGGGATAGCGGCTTGCGATATAGCTAGCCTTCCACAGCCTGCGGTGCCAACCATAACCGTATGCTCGGGGTTGGGTAAGGCAGCAAGCGATAGACGGATAAAAAAGGCCATAGCGCAACCCTCACACATCGGGTGCTCTTCGAGAACTTCCTTAAACGTACCTAGGTCTGTCACCTTGATCTGGCGTCCGAAAGGGCCCTTTTCTACCAAGTCCTGATATTCCTTGGGCATAAAGCGCATGAAACCAGGGGCAACATTTAGTGTTCTTAATGCCATATCAAAACGCCTCTCTTTATGGACTTTCTCTTTGTCATGGCTACTGCCCACCCTTTTCGGCATCTAGTAACCACTCGAGGATCATCTCCGTAGGCATGGTAATGCCGCCATAGACGCGCGGGCCATCAGCAATCTCTGCTTCTGTATGGCCATAAAGCGTTGCTCTCACTTCGCGATTCAGCCACCCGGTGCAGTTAAACTCCGGAACAATGATGCGCTTAGCATGTTGACAGGCCTGCCGTAGCTCCTGAACCGGGAACGGCCGCAACGACTTGATCTTGATGAGACCGATTTTATGTCCCATGTCTTGGGCTTGGCGGATGGCCTCACGAGATTGCGACACAGCGCTGCCGGAGGCAATAATTATGGTTTCGGCATCGGGATTAGTAATTTCTAAGAGTCCTCCCATGTAACGAGTTATCCAACGACGGGAGCGCTCTTGGGCGGCGTGAATCTCTTGTTGCCAAGCGGCATGCATTTGGTAACTGATAAAATTACTCTTTTGTATTGGTGCATCGCGGGCAATGCGAATTGGCGGATTCTCGTTGTCGATCATTGGCACGGCCTCGTTGTAACAGTCACGTCCCGGGAGTTTGAGCTCAGCCGATGGCATCTCTACCCAGCCTCGCGCATGAGTAACAAAAAAACCGTCTACTGCTACTGAAACCGGCAGTGTGACTTCGCATTTCTCGGATATGATAAATGCGGCCAAGGTGTAGTCAAAAAAGTCCTGTTGGTTTTCGGCATGAAAAAGGACGCTACCTGTGTTGAGCATGTAGGCTAGTTCTAGATTGTCTGGTTGAATGGAGAGCGGAGCATTGATTACGCGACACATGATGAGGAAGACCAGCGGGAGACGATGACCCGGCCAGGACGCAATAACCTCTAAACCACGCATGAGCCCGGGACCGGAAGAAGCAGTAAGGCAACGGACTCCTGTCCGAGAGGCACCGGAAATCGCCGAGAATGCCCCGATTTCATCTTCGGCCCGATAATAATCTTTGAGGAAGCCCTCGCCAAAGAGATCGCCAACGCGCTGCATGGTTTCGCTTTGGGGCGTAATGGGATAAGCTATGGCAATATCTAGATTTGCTCTGCGCACCGCCTCGCTGGCGGCTTCGCTACCGGTTATAAAATGGCGCGTGCGCGGTGCTTCAAAGAACATGTATTCCGGTGTAACAACACGTTGTTTCTCATGTTTTTCCATCATGTACTCCTCTCTACTCTGCCAGAGCGCCATCGCCGTGTTGCCAGGCCAGACCACTTAACACTGTCTGTTGCGTTGGTGTCAGTTGTATTCCGGGCGTGTCAGCATACCTGGGGCGCAAGCCCTCGCGCTTCAGTTGCCTAATGGCCTCGGTTAGTGCGCGCACCTGGTCCGAACCACAGAATGGCAGTGAGGCCATAGAATCCTCGTGACCTGCCTCATGACAGAGAGTGATGGTGTAGCAATTGGTGCCCGCTCTGATCATTTTCAAGGTGATATTGGCAAAGTGGCAGTGGACGCCAACAAAGACACATACCTCAATTTTATTGTGCCAAATGGTCAGATTGGGGTGGCAGGGGTTAATAACTGCTTCCGGGTCTATTTTTGGGTAAATTGGCCGATAATCTGGCATGGGGATAATGCGCACCCCAGGTATTTCGTCTGCTAACTCCAGCACGCTCGCTGCCTTCTCGGCAACTCCCTCTTTCCAGGCCCAAAGCACCAAGGGACCGGGGAAGATGGTGGGATTTTTGCGGGTCAACAGTTCACGAGCCATCACCAGCAAGGTATCCTGTTCACTTTGCAGTGAGCCTAGAACAAGGCCCTCTCCCTTCTCGGGCAAAACAACGCCGCAAGTTGCAGCTGCAGGGGGAAGTAAGCCTTCGGGGCCGGGCACTACACGGTAGGGTTTACTATTAATCAATTGTCACACCCCTTTGTCAGTAATTACTTTCGTGCTAATAACGGCTTTCTAAACCTCCTTCTCGGAGCCGTAAAATTGCGTTTTGTAAGAGGTTGCTAGAGCCTAGATCAGGACGATAGACAAATTCAATAATCTCCTTACCAAGTGGGCAAAGTGCGACCACCTCGCGCTTACGTCCTGGGGAGACCAACAAAATATCAGATTCATTGAGTTTTTTTTGTAGGCTGTGCTCATCATCGGCCTGTGTCGCGACGATTAAGCTGTGTTCTACCCCTGCAGCGATTAAAGAAGCCTGCACCTTTTCCGCAAAAACCGGCGATATGCAGATCAGAGCGAGCTTTTTGTTGCGTGGAATCCTAGCGATGCGGACTACCGTCTCCAGCTGAGGGTCTAGCGCTACGGCTACTAACTGCTTGTCCTGTCCAATCGCCAACCTAACCTCTTTCTCGTGAAAAAAGGTGGTCACAACGATTTCGGCTTCCTCGATTAATCGATGGACGACAGGGGTCGGCGACAGCAATTCTTCTAGCAAGAGGGGCGCAATCCGAATGCCACTCCCTAGGGCTAACTGCGTGGAGAAATAGTCCACTTGCTCCCTATTGCATTCGACAAAAACGATGCGGACTTCACTGAGCAAGCGTTGTTTTTCCAGAGCCTGATGATTGGCGACTTCCCTAAACTCATCACAGTCAAAACCCTCTTGCAGAGAATAGGCCAGTGCCTGATCAACGATGGCCTTTAGGCGATGAAACCGACTGGCATTTAAGGTACTAAAGTCCGCCTCTGCCAAGTAGGTACCCTTACCTTGGAGTGACACTAGGATGCCCTCAGTCTCTAATTCCTGATACGCTTGGCTGACAGTATTGCGGCTGACAGACAGTAACGTCGACAATTCGCGCTCCGTAGGTAGCTTAAACCCCGGAGACCAGGCCCCGGTCACCACCTGTTGCCTAATGCGCTCCTTCAGCTGAACATAAAGGGGAACTCCTGATTTTCTGCGCAGTTCTATTGCCACCATCAGCGTAAACCCACCTTCATACCTAATGGACTAGTCCATTAATCCATTACAGTATCTCATACCTCACCGCATTATTCAACAATTTTTTCGCGGGAGTATGAGCCGAAAAGCTAGCTTAGTACTACCGATAGCACGCGCAAATAATTGCCGCCAAGTATCGCTACAATCTCATCGTCTGAGAAACCACGGGCCATCATGGCCTCGGTCAAGTACGGCAACTTAGCGACATCTTCTAAGCCAATGGGTGTTCTACTAATGCCATCGTAATCCGCACCGATACCAATATGGTCACACCCTACTAGGCTGGCGATGTGGAGCATATGGTCGACTACGTGCGCTATGGTCGCCTTTTCGCCGTGTTTCACAAATTGGGAGGCAAAATTTATGCCCATCACTCCCCCATTTCTCTGTAAGGCAAGAATCTGATGATCGGCTAAGTTGCGCACATGGTCACAGCAAGAACGAGCATTGCTGTGGGAGGCAATTATGGGGTGTTTACTTACGGCGAGGACATCCATGTACCCAGGTTCGGACAGATGCGAAACGTCAACGATCATGCCAAGGCGGTTCATTTCTTCGATGACACTGACTCCAAAGTCGGTAAGGCCACCCCCGCTGCGACAATCTCCTACACCTTCAGCGATTTGGTTGCGTTCATTCCAAGTCAGCCCTATGGAGCGCACCCCTAGGCGGTAAAACATTCGTAAAACGCCTAGATCTCCTTCGAGCGCTTCCCCGCCCTCCACCGATAGGAGGACGCCTATCTTATTTTCCCGACGGGCCAGTTCAATGTCGGTATGGGATAAAACGTGTCGTAAATCATGCGGATTAGCATCGAGCTCACGGTAGAACCCGTCAAAAAATTGCAGCGCCCGCCTAGTCGCCTTCAGGGGCTTATACTCGGGCTCGATATAGGCCGCAAAAAACTGTAGCCCTATACCACCTTGACGGAGGCGAGGAATGTCTACGTGACCGTCTTTATGTTCTTGAGAGAGCTTGAATGGCCGCTGGCCGATGACCCTCATCAAGGTGTCACAATGGCTATCAATGACAAGTGTGCGCAAATGCAAGTCTTTACCATTCACGAATCTGTCCTCCTCGTCGCAATTTAAGGGATCAACCGCTGAATTCTCTCGGGAACAGAAACAACTTGTCGGCTCACTGGGTCAATACGGAGCACGACACCAGACAGGATGCCTATGCCGTCAGCTACGTCAAATTTTGTCGGTAAGCCCGACGTAAACCGACGCACTACGGCATCAACTTGAATCCCCAGAACTGAAAAATGAGGACCACACATGCCAACATCAGACAAGTAAGCGGTCCCCTTAGGCAACAAACGTTCGTCAGCCGTTTGGACATGGGTGTGCGTCCCAACTATTGCTGTGACCCTGCCATCTAAATAAAACCCGAGAGCGAGTTTTTCTGAGGTGGCTTCAGCGTGAAAATCGATGAGCACGGTCGTATCACGGGGGAGTTCGGCGAGGGCACAATCGACCGCACGGAAGGGGCAGTCCACCGGAGGCATGAAAACACGACCCATAAGACTAATAACCGCCAATGGTCGCGGGGGCATACCTAGTTCGGTCACAAAAACCCCCCTCCCCGGAGCACCGGGGGGGTAGTTGTATGGCCGGACAACGCGGGGGTAATCGTCAATAAAGGAAAGGATTTCTTTTTTATCCCAGATGTGATTTCCACCCGTGATGACGTCAATTCCAAGAGAAAAAAGTTCATCCGCCACATCCCGCGTGAGACCAGTGCCATGCGCGGCGTTCTCCCCATTAGCGATGCAATAATTAATACTGTATTGCTGGCGGATTTGCGGCAGCAATTTTTGCACCGCTTCCCTCCCTGGACGGCCGACGATGTCGCCGAGAAAAAGAATGTTTAACATAAGCGCCCCCTGTAGTAAGAGCCGAGCATAGCTCGGCTCTTACATTGCTATTTTGCTAGTTCGACTGCCCTTGTTTCCCTGATGACGGTCACACGGATTTGGCCAGGATACTCAAGCTCATTCTCGATGCGCTTTGAAATTTCCCGCGCTACCCTAACCGCAGACAGATCATCAATCTTGTCTGGCTTAACAATAATCCTGATTTCACGGCCAGCCTGTATAGCGTATACCTTGTCTACGCCTTCAAAAGACGAACCGATTTCCTCGAGTTTTTGTAGTCGTTTGATGTAGTTCTCGAGGCTCTCCCGGCGGGCCCCCGGCCGAGCCGCGGAGATTGCATCAGCAGCAGCCACTAGAACCGCCTCGATCGACGTCGCTGGTATGTCGCCGTGGTGCGAGGCGATGGCATTGACCACCTGTGCATTTTCACGAAATTTTTTGGCAAAATCGGCCCCGATAGACACATGGGGTCCTTCCGTTTCGTGATCAATAGCCTTACCCAAGTCGTGCAGCAGTCCGGCGCGTTTCGCCAGTTGGATGTCTACACCTAATTCCGCAGCCATAGCGCCAGCTAAGTGAGCTACTTCTAAAGAATGCTTGAGCACGTTCTGCCCATAGCTGGTGCGATATCTCAATCTACCAAGCAGTTTGATGATCTCAGGGTTCATATTATGAATGCCGACGTCAAAGACAGCCTTTTCACCTTCTTCACGAATGCGCTGCTCAACGTCTTTCTGAGCCTTCTCTACCATTTCTTCAATGCGCGCTGGATGAATGCGTCCGTCGACAATGAGACGCTCTAGGGCAATACGTGCCACTTCCCGGCGCACCGGGTCAAATCCTGAGATTATCACCGCCTCAGGGGTGTCGTCAATGATCAAGTCTATACCGGTCAGCGTTTCTAAAGCACGAATATTGCGGCCTTCACGACCGATAATGCGACCCTTCATTTCATCATTAGGCAGGGACACAACAGAAACCGTAGTCTCCGCAGTGTGATCGGCTGCACAGCGCTGTATGGCTACTGTGACGATCTCGCGGGCGCGCTTGTCCGCCTCTTCGCGTGCTTCTTGTTCAATTTCGCGGATCATAACCGAAGTATCATGGCGAATTTCTCGTTCCACGTTGGCTAAAAGTAAATGACGCGCTTCCTCATTGGACAAGGCAGCCACCTTCTCTAATTCAGCCTGCTGCTTGTCGACCAATTGTTCCGCCCGTTCCTTTAACTTTTGTGCTTCGGCATCTTTCCGTGTGAGGCTCTCTTCTTTGCGCTCGAGTTGTTCGATTTTTTTATCAAGAGTTTCATCTTTTTGCACGAGACGGCGTTCAGTGCGTTGCACCTCGGCCCTTCGTTCCCTGATTTCACGTTCGAATTCTTGGCGCAATTTATACACTTCATCTTTAGCCTCAAGTACGGACTCTCGCTTCTTTGCTTCGGCTTGTTTTTTAGCCTCTTCAAGTCTTTGTGTGGCAACAATCTCCGCCTCACCAATGACTTTCTCACTGACTCTTTTTCGGTATAGATAGCCGCCGAAAGCCGCGGCAGGTAATGCTAGCAAACTCAGAACCAATAGAAAATATTCGATATCCCTCTCCTCCTTTCTTTGAGAATTACTACAAAAAAATGGCCGAGAACCCTCGGCCAGCATAGGGGATCCCACGCGGTACTCATCAAGGCCCACTGCAACTAGCAAAGAGAATTTCTACTCTCTGGGAACATTTTAGCCCTCTTCGTCTTCCTTGTCAAGATTGACATTGGCTACGGCAGCTCGCACGGCATGGGCAGGCATCCCTCTTTGCCAGAGCCTTCTCTCGATGGCAGCTCTCTGTAAGCCAGCGTTAATGAAGCGTTCGGCGAGCGCCGTTGCTCGCTCCACTTCATCAACATGCGCATGGAAGTTGGCCATTGTTTCCTCGACCATAGAGCGGCTGAGCTTCCTCTTGTGCAACAATTGAGCGAGACGAGCACTGCCCATGTCATCTGCTTCCAGAGCAGTAGAGAGCAGTCTAGTTGCTACTCTCTGATCATCAAGAAAGCCCTTTTCAACCAAAGAATCGCAAATTTCAGCCACAAGATCGGAGGAAAAATTGCGCGCTCGCAGTTTCTGGTTTAGCTCGGCTCGGGTAAAGTCGCGCCGAGCTAACAGGCGCAGAGCAAGTGTCTCGGCCTCACTGCTCCTCAAAAACTTCTCCCTCGCTCTTGTGCGACACTTGACCGAGTTTGAGACTCTCACGGATGCGAGCCTCAATTTTGGTAGAAACCTCTGGATGCTCTCGTAAGTACTGTTTGGCGTTCTCTCTGCCCTGCCCCAGACGTTCTTCCTCGAAGGAGTACCAGGCACCACTCTTGACAACTACGTTGATGTCCGAACCCGTATCGAGGATGCTTCCTTCCCGCGAAATACCCTCCCCATAAATAATATCAAAGTCCGCCTGACGGAAGGGGGGAGCAACCTTGTTCTTGACCACCTTGACACGGGTACGGTTGCCGACAACTTCTTGTCCGGACTTAATGGACTCAATGCGCCTGACCTCAAGGCGCACTGAGGCATAGAATTTCAGTGCTCTGCCGCCTGGAGTTGTCTCAGGATTGCCAAACATGACACCAACCTTTTCGCGGAGCTGATTGATGAAGACAGCGGTAGTTTTCGATTTGCTGATCGCACCGGCTAACTTGCGCAAGGCTTGGGACATGAGCCGGGCCTGTAGACCGACGTGGGCATCGCCCATTTCCCCTTCGATCTCAGCCCGTGGGACGAGAGCGGCAACAGAATCAATTACCACCACATCAAGGGCCCCGCTACGGACTAATGCTTCGGCAATTTCCAAGGCTTGCTCACCGGTGTCCGGCTGGGAAACGAGCAGATCCTCTATATTGACCCCTAGTTTACGCGCATAGGAAGCATCGAGTGCGTGCTCCGCATCTATAAAGGCTGCCACACCCTTATTCTTTTGGGCCTCGGCAATAATGTGCAGGGCCACGGTCGTCTTACCGCTAGACTCAGGACCAAACACCTCGATAATCCGACCTCGCGGAACCCCACCAATGCCAAGAGCGATGTCAAGCGAGAGCGCCCCAGTAGATATGACCTCTAGTGCCATCAACTGTTCGCCACCTAGACGCATAATGGAACCTTTACCAAACTGCTTTTCTATCTGATGCAGCGCCATCTCTAGAGCCTTTTTCTTCTCCATAACTAAACCCCCTGCCTCTCTCATTGCTACGATTATATACTAACGAACAGTTGTTCGCAACTACTTTCCTTCTCGCAAAAGGTTGAGTAGAAGCGCTAAGGCTAGTCGTGCGGCACGCTCCTTAATTGCTTCTCTATCACCCGTGAGGCTAAGCTGCTTAGTCTTCACGACCGAACGGCATCCGGCGGCCAACCAGACAGTGCCCACAGGTTTTTCCGCTGTACCGCCTAGTGGACCGGCAATGCCGGTGACCGCTAGGCCAACCGTAGCATTATTAAGCCGTAAGGCACCACTTAACATCTCGCGGGCACACTCTTCCGATACCGCCCCATACTGCTCGAGGGTAGCTTTCTTTACCCCCAGTAGCTCCGTTTTAAACTCATTCGCGTAACAGACCAAACTGCCGAGAAAGTATGCAGATGAACCAGACTCATTGGTAACTAAATGTCCGATCAACCCTCCCGTACAGGACTCGGCAACTGCCAACAGATGTCTTTTGGGGCGCAAAAGTTCTCCTACCGCCCGAGCCAGGGTGCAATCATCCTCGCCGTAGAAAAAAGGTTGGAGTCTAGCCAAAATTACAGCTCGCAAGGGCGCAAACAAGTTATCAGCTGCTGCGGCATGCGTTGTGTGCGCTGTAAGACGCACATCGACCTCTCCTAACTTACTGTATAACGCGATAGTAGGGACAGTCTGGTTTGATATTAAGTCGCTGAGGACCTCGGCCACTTTTGACTCCCCAATGCCCACAAAGTGCAACGTGCGCGAAATAACCCGTCCGTTTAACATGCCTTGCTCTTGTAGGTAGGGTATGACGAAGTTTCGAAACATCGGTTGCATTTCCCTGGGGGGACCAGGTAAGAGAAAGATCAATTGACCGAGATGGTGTTTCAAGGCCATACCCGGAGCCGTGCCGTGTGGGTTTGGCAGGACCACCGCTCCCCTGGGAAGATAGGCTTGGCGAAGATTATTCGCGGGCATTTCCCTGCCGGCGAAAATACGTTGCAATTCTGCTCCAATTTCCGGAACGTAGACGAGATCCTTATCGAAGGCTTTCGCCACTGTTTCCCTTGTGATGTCGTCTTCAGTCGGCCCCAGCCCACCGGTGATGATAAGCACATCAGCCCGCGCTAATGCCTGATGCACAGCTTCCATCAAACGCATCTCGTTGTCGCCCACCACCGTCTGAAAATACAAACCTATGCCCAGTTCAGCCATCTGCAACGCCAGAAATTGGGCGTTGGTGTTGACTATTTGACCTAGCAAAAGCTCCGTCCCCACAGAAATTATTTCTGCTTTCACCACATAGCACCCTTCCCTTACTATAACAAAATGTGCTGATCGACTTAGCGCGGCTAATTCTTCTTGTCCAAAATCACCGAGTTTCTGATGTTCTGCGCAGAAAGTCATATTATGGTATACTTAAGTTGTAGTAGAAGATTACCACTTTAGGAGGATCAAGATGTCAAGAAAAGCGAGCTTTGCTGAAACAATTCGCAGAGGTGAGGACCGCGGGCAAGCGAACCACGGTTGGTTAAAGACCTCTCATTCTTTTTCGTTCGCCGATTACTATGATGCCTTGCACATGGGCTTCGGAGCTCTTCGCGTCATCAACGAGGACTTTGTGGAGCCTGGTTACGGCTTTGGCATGCACGCCCATCGCGACATGGAGATAATCACCCTTGTCCTCAGCGGTCAGTTGCATCATGAAGATTCTATGGGGCATTCCTCGACGATTGGGCCGTATGAAGTACAGCGCATTACCGCCGGTACCGGCATGCGCCACAGTGAATTCAACAACGGAGCGCTCAGCACGCACCTTCTGCAGATATGGATAGAGCCCAATGTGCGCGGAGTTGCCCCTAGCTATGCCCAAAAAAAGCTACCGCCCGGTTTTGCTCGGGGCCGTTTAGGCCTTATTGCCTCAGCCGATGAGCACGCCCCTCTGGTGACCATGCGTCAAGACGCCAAGATGTATCTCGGCGCTATTCACGGCCCGGAGGGAATTGTTTATAATCTTGACCAATCACGCATGGCATATGTGCATGTAATTAAGGGGAACATCGAGGTCAACGGCCATTTATTGAGAGCGGGAGATGCCCTCAAGACCTCCTCCCCCCACCTTGTTTTGGCTCGAGGAGAGGAAGCCGAAGTGCTGTTGTTCGATCTGGCGCAGTCCTAAGGCTCTGCTACGATTCGAGCAAGGGAGCGGCATCGCGAAAATATTCAAGCGCAGAAAGAATGGTAAAAATTACGGCGATGGCCAAGGATATCGTTGTAAAGGGAAACCCGATGAGGGAAAACGGGTAGTTGTTCAGCATGACTGCGACGATAGCCACGATCTGGGTCACAGTCTTGACTTTGGCGAACTTGCTGGCAGCAATCACTTTGCCTTCCGCAGCCGCTACCCCGCGGAGACCAGTCACGGCAAACTCCCGCGCCAGAATGATAATGGCAATCCACGCCGGCAGGGCCGCTTGCTCCACCAAGGAAACTAGCGCTGACATGACGAGGAGTTTATCGGCCAATGGGTCGAGCAGTTGGCCAAGCTTGGTCACCTGTTTTTTCTTGCGCGCAATGTACCCATCCAAGCCGTCAGTGGCAGCTGCTATTACAAAAACCAGAACAGCGATGAAAGGACCGAACCGTGGTTGTTGCGAAATAAAAAAAAGGAATACCGGCAAAAGAAATATTCTACTAAGCGTAATTTTATTGGCTAGATTCACTGGTTAACACCCCAAATAAATCGTATTCGGCAGCCGTTTGCACCAAAGCTGTTACAAACTGACCTGTAGCTGCTTGCGCCCCGGTGACGTAGACTTTCCCATCTACTTCGGGGGCGTCTTTCCTGGCCCTGCCCACAATGCCGTCGCCTTCAATCCAGGGTCCTTCGACAAGGACCTGTACAACCGAGCCGATGGCCTTCTGATTCTTCTTCCTGCTGATTTTTTGCTGAATGGTCATCAGTTCGCGGAACCTTACCTCCTTTACTCTTTCGCTGACCTGGTCAGGGAGGGAATCAGCAGCAGTGTCCTCCTCGCGCGAGTATTTAAAAACGCCCACGTGGTCAAATTCGACTTCTTTGATAAAATCCGCTAACTCACGAAATTCCTCATCGGTCTCACCCGGAAACCCAACAATGAAAGTAGTGCGTAGGGTAATTCTAGGCATGCGTTCCCTCAGTCTCACCAGCAAGGAAACAATCTCGTCTTTAGTGCCACGGCGGTTCATGGCTTTAAGTATCCGCGGACTGATATGCTGCAAGGGCAGGTCCATGTACTGGCAGACCTTAGAGAGCGAAGCCAGTGCCTCGATTAATTCCTCTGTAATAAAGTCCGGATAACAGTACAATAAGCGAATCCATTCAATGCCCGCGATTGTCTGGAGTTTCTCTAGCAAGTCTACTAAACGAGGCCGGCCATAGAGGTCTAAGCCATAGCGGGTGGTGTCTTGGGCGATTAGGTTAATTTCTCTAGCTCCGTTATCTGCTAAATGTCTGCTCTCGCGCAAAATACTTTCGATAGTACGGCTGCGATATTCTCCCCTGACCAGGGGAATAGCACAGTAAGAACACCAGTTGCTACAGCCTTCAGCTATTTTTACATAAGTAGAATAACTGACAGAACTCTCCCTCTCAATGAATTCTTCGTAGTCATAACTAGCTTCGCCTACCGCGAGGACCCTTTCCCCGAGCATCACCTGTTGCAGAACCGAACAGATGGAGGTAAAACTGCCCGTACCGACCATGCCGTCGATTTCCGGAATATCCGTCATCAGTTGCTCTGCATACCGCTGCGATAAACATCCTGCCACTAATAGCTTTTGGCAACGACCGCTCTTATATTGGGCTGCGGATAATATAGCCGCAATGGACTCCTCTTTGGCTGCTTGAATAAATCCACAGGTATTGACAAGCACAATGTCCGCTTCCTCTAGGTCGGGGACGATTTTATTGCCTTCTGCCTTCAGCAATCCCTGCATCAGTTCGCTGTCCACCTGGTTCTTGGTGCATCCTAAAGTAACTATCCCGATGTGCATGTTTGTCCTCCCGTAACTAAATCATCTTTTTCTTTTTTTCGGCGGCCTAGTTTGTTCCGGAGGGACCAAGCATTTTGGGCCGTAACCAACCAGGTCCCCCCTGTTGACACTGCGCAAGGCTTGACGCACCAAGACATGGTTCTGCGGCAAGAAGTACTGTAGCAGTGCCCTTTGCATTTTCTTCTCTGCTGCGGTAGAAGGGACATGCACTTTCTCACCGGTCAAAGGATGCATCCCTGTATAATACATGCAGGTAGACAGAGAACCCGGAGTGGGTATGAAGTCTTGCACCTGCTGGGGGCGAATATTATGGTCGCGAAGATACTCGGCAAGGAGCACGGCATCTCCCACGGTGCTACCAGGATGGCTTGACATAAAGTATGGCACTAAGTACTGCTCCTTGGCTAGTGCTTTATTAAATTTGGTAAAACGAGCAACAAATTCTTCGTAAACGCGCCGCGGTGGCTTACCCATGAGGCGGAGAACGCGTGGGGAAACGTGCTCTGGCGCGATTTTTAACTGCCCTGAGGTATGATGCTCACAAAGCTCCTTAAGAAAGCTTTCATCGTCATCGAGGACAACGTAGTCAAACCTCACTCCTGAACGCACAAATACTTTTTTCACACCAGGCAGTCGACGTACTTCCCGCAGCAGCCCTAAATACTCACTGTGATCGGCCTTAAGTAATTTGCATGGCTCGGGCGAAAGACATTCTTTGTCTTGGCAGGCTCCGAGGTCTTGTTGTTTTTCGCAGGCCGCGGCATGAAAATTCGCCGTAGGACCCCCGATGTCGTGAATGTAGCCTTTGAAATTGGGAAGGGTGGTGAGCAGCCTGGCTTCTGTTAAGATAGATTCCTTGCTACGTCGCTGCACTTGACGCCCCTGATGAGCGGTGAGAGCACAAAAGGAGCAACCTCCGAAACAACCCCGTTGACTGGTGATGCTAAACTCTACTTCCTCAAGCGACCTGACACCGCCTTTCCTGGCGTAGCAAGGGTGTACTTGTCGCACAAAAGGCAGACTATAAACAAAATCCATCTGGGAGGTAGAGAGAGGGCGCGGGGGTGGGTTAGTACAAAGATAAATATCACCGTGCTTTTGGCATAGACTGCGCCCGGTGTAGGGATTTTGCTCACGTTGCGCCAGGCGAAAAGCCTCGGCAAACATAACCTTGTCCTGACATATTTCCTCATAACTTGGTAATATTAAGGCATTATGAGCTACTTTGGAGTGCAAATAGCAAACACCGGGAATGTCGGCAAAATGATGCTGGCCAAAGCGCAATCTTTCGGCCACTTCCAGTAAAGAAAATTCACTCATGCCATAGAGCAACAGGTCTGCTTTGCTGTCGAGCAAAATCGACCGTCTGACTTTATCCGACCAGTAATCATAGTGGGCCTGGCGCCGCAGCGAGGCTTCAATGCCACCTATGATGACCAAGGAGCCAGGGTAGGCCTCCCGAGCGCGGTTGGCATACACCACCACTGCCCTATCGGGTCGTTGACCACCTATACCCCCGGGAGAAAAATCATCTTCGCGTCGAGGTTTGCCGGCCGCAGTGTAATTGGCGACCATGGAATCTAAATTACCGGCTGTGACAAGAATGGCTAGATTAGGCTGTCCCAAGACTTTGAAAGAATCCAATTCCCGCCATGTAGGTTGAGCAAGAACTCCTACGCGATAGCCCGCACTTTCGAGCATCCGCGAAATGAGTGCCGCACCAAAACTAGGATGGTCAACATAGGCGTCCCCGGTAATCAAGAGAAAGTCTATTTCGGTCCAGCCCCGTTGTTCCATCTCTTGCAAAGTCATCGGCAGAAAAGTTTTTCCTAGTTTCACTTTCTATGACCCCCAAAAAAAAGGCCCTAAGGGCCCGCTTTCTTAAAAGTAAAATCTATGACGTCGCCCTCTTGCCGCGGCAGTGGTCGGCCATTGACTAAGATATCGACCACGCGAGCCCGCCCTAGCCGCATGTGGAGGGAGGTGTTAGCCGTAACAGTCTTGGTCTGTCCTGCCCGCACTGTGGTCGCTCGTTCGCCCTGGCCGTCAACATTGACCCTGACCCAGCATTGCTCCTCGCGCACGGATACAACAAGCTCCATCGGCCATTTGTCGATTGCGTAGACCAGCGTCCCCCCCGCTTCACTTACCAGGACAAAGGCAGGTCTTTCCACTGGCGGAACAGCTGATGGTGGTGGTTGTACCGCGGGTGGCTCCAACGCTTCAGGCGGGGTGACCACAGGTGGGAGAATTTGCGGTCTAGGTAGCCATAGGAACCAGTATGCCGCAGAGGCGAATATAGCGATAAGCATCAGTGCCATTCCCGCCAGAGAGATCAAACTAGGCTGCCACAATGCTCGTTTTTTTGCGACGGGCGGGACGTCGCCTTTTACCAAGGGCTCCGCCCGACTGGACAAGGCTACGCAATCTAAGTTCAATTCGGCATAGAGACGGCGCACAAAGCCCTTTAAATAGGTAGTTCCGCCAGGAATGGCGCGATAATTCTCCGCTTCAATGGCTTCGATAATCCATTCCCTAATATGCGTCCGCCTGTGCATTTCCGCGACCGAGATACCCTGGGCCTCTCTTTCCTCACGCAGCACTCTCCCTATGCCGGTCACAACTTTCACCCCCTGCGTTTTTGGTCACTTTTTGCTCTGGTCAAGAAGAGTTTTAACCAATAGGTGATTTTTGTTTATTTGGCGCGGTCGACTGCCCTCACTGGGACCGACAATGCCGGCAATTTCCATTTGGTCTACAATGCGAGCCGCCCTGGTATATCCGAGTCGCATGCGCCTCTGCAGCATGGAAACAGAGGCCTGGCCAGTCTCCACAATGACGCGCACCGCATCTTCAAAGCGTTCGTCCTGGTCAGCACTGCCTTCCGGCAGGCTGTTATCTACTTCCTCAAGGGATGCTAGCCCGGGAGCGTATGTTGCCTCCCCTTGAGTAGAAACATAGTCTACAATTTTCTCGATTTCCCGATTGGAAACATAAGCACCCTGAATGCGCCTAGCCTTACTTTGGCCGACCGGAAGAAAAAGCATGTCCCCTTGTCCGAGCAATTTCTCTGCCCCCGACATATCAAGAATGACGCGTGAATCTATGGCCGAAGATACTGTAAACGAGAGCCGAGAAGGGATATTCGCCTTGATAAGACCGGTAATGACATCGGTTGAAGGGCGCTGGGTACCAATGACTAAGTGCATGCCCGCGGCCCTGGCCATCTGGGCAAGCCGACAAATGGCATCCTCCACATCGGCTCTGGCCACCATCATCAAATCCGCTAGTTCATCAATGACGATGAGGTGATACGGCATATGCTCAAGGTTTCTCTCCATCGCCCTTTCGTTAAAGCCCGCGATATCTCTCGCTCCTGCCCGCGCAAATTGGGCATACCTCTTTTCCATTTCCGCCGTAGCCCATTTGAGAGCCGCTGCAGCCTTCTTAGGGTGGTTTAGGACAGGGGCGATGAGGTGGGGAATGCCGTTGTATTGCGATAACTCGACCACTTTTGGGTCAATAAGCATCATCTTCACTTCATGTGGTTTAGCTTTATAGAGCACACTACAGATAATATTGTTGATGCAAACACTCTTGCCGGCCCCGGTTGCTCCCGCAATAAGTAAATGAGGCATCTGTATTAGGTCGGAGATGATGGCGTTACCTTCGATATCCTTTCCCAAGGCCACCGTCAAGGGTGAGGCACTGCCGGCAAACTCGGCAGTTTCGACCACATCGCGGAGGAAGACCGACCCGCGCGATTTGTTGGGCACTTCGATGCCGATGGCGGCTTTGCCCGGAATGGGGGCTTCTATCCTCACGCCATCACTAGCTAGACTCATCGCTAAATCATTGCTCAAGCCCGTCACCTTGCTGACCTTGGTACCTGGTGACAAATGCATTTCATAACGTGTGCAGGTGGGTCCCCGTGTGACCTCCACGACCTTGGCTTTCACACCAAAATTAGCCAGAGATTCTTCTAAAATTCTGACATTATCTTTTTCTTCTCGACTCCCGCGCACTACTCCGGCACGCAAGGGCCGGTTTAGAAGGTTTATGTCGGGCAATTGATAATCAGTAAGCGGCAACCGTAATTGTTCAACATGCGCCTTCGTTGATAATTCGTTTTCCAGGTCATGCGATTTTGACGGTGCAAGGATCTCGCGCTCCTTGTCCACCGGGGCAGAAACAGGCTCTATATTCGGAAGGAGCAGGGGTTTCTCCCCCGTTACGCGAACCATTGGTTGGCGCTCTTGACGCCACCGCTCCCGGTTGCGCCGCCAGAATGCGACCAGTCCATGGACCAAAGCGGGAAAGGACGTCCCGGTAACCCACAACACCGCCAAGAACAAAGTGGCGACAACTGTCACCAAGGCCCCTGCTTCCCCCACCATGCTCACCAACAGTCTGCCCAGGAATGACCCTACCAAGCCACCACCATTTTCCTCAGCACGAAAAGGAAATTCACGCCGAATAGCTGGGATACTGAGTTCCGTGGCAAGGAGCACCGCAACTGAGACAACCAGCATGAAAATGTTTGCCTTGCGATGCACTTTGTGCTTCTTAAATAACCAAAGAACAGCCGCTATCAGCACGGTTGATAAAATTGCTATTGACCCAATTTTCCCGAATAGACCATGGAGCAGAGTGCTAAAGAACCTGCCCATCTGCCCCGTGAGTTCAACTGCAACCACACTCAAACCGAGGAAGGCGACAACCACCACGATCAACATGGCGGCAATTTCGCTCTGTACGCGCTCGGAACGAGACTCTTTTTTCTTCAGACGGCGCATTGCCAAGAGGTCTACCCCCTCTTCATTGTTTAGACGAACAAAATGGTCAGTGTCCCCACGAGCAAAGTGTAATAAGCAAAGTATCGCAGCTTGCCGCGCTTTAACATGGCAACCAAGTACTTAATAGCAACGATCCCGACAAGGGCAGATATAGCGATGCCGACGATTACCTGCCACAGCGGGTGAGCGGCATAATCGGTCAATAGCTCGGGGGTTTTTAGTGCCGCTGCCCCCAAAATTGCGGGAAGAGATAATAAAAAGGAGAAGCGTGTGGCCGTATCCCTATCGAAATCTCGCCATAGTCCGGCAGCAATTGTCGTCCCAGAACGCGAAATTCCAGGGGTGATAGCCAGCCCCTGGGCTAGACCCACCCATAATGCATCGACAAATGTTACCTCGGGCAACGTCCTTCGCCCTTGTTTTTTGCTACTCACGCTGAGAATTATGCCGGTTCCAATCAGGGCATACCCCACGAAACGCGGTGAGCTGAATAGAAATTCAAATGTATCCGCGAAAAAGAAACCAATGAGACCAGTGGGCACACTGCCTACTATCAGGAGAAGGAGCAGGCGGCGATATGGCAGAAGAGACTTGCTTTGCCTATTGCTTGGATCAAGAAGCATGCTTATGGCGGCGCGGGCAAGACCCATAATGTCGGCAAAGAATACTATAATTACCGAAAGCAAGGTTCCGAGATGGAGGGCGACTTCTAGCGATACTCCTGGGGACGTAACACCTAGCAGGTGTTGCGCGAGCACCAAGTGGCCGGAACTAGAGATGGGCAAGAACTCCGTCAGTCCTTGCACGATGGCCAGTAATATGATGGCCCCAATGGTCAAGATACCATCCCCCTTTCGCTAAATGGATTATATCACACTATGACGACCGCGAAACCACAATGAATGGCAAACAAATGCCCACGTTAGTTTGACAGCTACTTATTAATATGAGGAGCCAGATGTCCTTGCAGCACCAAGCTTTAATGCCTATTTTTTATCGTATTTATTTCATTTTTAGTAGCGAATTTTAAGTGGATGCTGCTTACAGTCTCAAGATTGCTGTCTCCGGGTTCTAAGAAGAAGGCTTTCGAGGAAAAGGGTAGATACTTTGAGCGCTTTGACTTCGCTCTGGCGGATGTGTACCGTGCTCTTTCCCACTTTGCCAAGGTCGCTACTGAGTGCCAGAGGTACCTGCACGAGCAGATAGTGGCGAAGTATGGACGCGACACTAGGACTATTTACTACGATGTGACGAACTTTTGCTTCGAGATTGATGAGGCTGATGACAGGCACAGCGGGAAGAACTCCTCAAGAAAGCGAAGGCACTAGAGGCGGATCCGCAATTTGATTCAGACAAGGTGGCGGAAGAAGAAAAATATGATGGCTACTACGCCATTGTCACTAGCGAACTCGACATGTCTGATGCGGAGGTCATCGAAACCTACCGTGGACTGTGGGAGATTGAAGAGACCTTTCGCATCACAAAAAGCACGCTCGAGGCGCGCCCAGTATACGTTTCGCGAGAAGACCGCATCGGTGCCCATTTTCTAACTTGTTTTTTAGCTCTGGTGATACTGCGGTTAATCCAGAAAAAAACAGCCCACCGATTCTCGGCGGGCAAGATCCTAGAGTGCCTAAACAGCATCTCCTGTTCTAACGAGCAGGAGAACATCTACCTGTTTGATTACCGCAGCGAGATTTCAGACGTCTTGGAGGATTCTCTCGGCATCGACTTCACCAAGAAAAGGCTTCGTCTAGGCGAGGTAAAAAATATTTTAGCAACCGTCAAAAAATGAAGGCAGAAAGCTACTAGCCCTCATGTGCCGGCGCCACAGCGTCCCATCTACCGGCGCGGCAGTTCCATAGGTAGCGGCGTGACATGGCACGCCGACCCACCCCCGGTCCGTAACCCAACAACCGCCGAGGGCATAGTGCTCACCGCCCAGGTCGTAAAGGTCAGGATTCTCAGTGTAGATCAAAAACGCAAGCGCATCGGTCTGTCGATGGGGCACATTTAGGTCGGGCTCCATTAGAGCTTGTCGCCAGCGCGCACAAATCAGACAATGAGACCATCCTTCATTTGGACTCTCCGCCCGCATTGATGCGCGAGATCTAGATTGTGAGTCACCAAAATGAGCGTTTTGCCTTCTTGCACCAACTCTATTAGCAGGCTAAACACCTCGTGACCAGTTTCGGAATCTAAAGAGCCTGTAGGTTCATCGGCTAAAATCACTTGGGGGTCACTCACTAATGCCCTAGCGATAGCCACTCTTTGGCGTTGGCCACCGGAGAGGTTACGCGCTTCCTGGTGCACTTTGTTCTCTACGCCAACTCGTGCTAAAGCGGCTTTTACGCGCTGATGGCGCTCACGTCGCCCCAAGCGCTCCGGCCCATATAGTAGCGGGATTTCGACGTTCTCTAACGCCGTGTAGTCTTCGATTAATGCGAAGTCTTGCACTATGTAGCCGAAGAAGCTGCTTCTTAAGGCCGAAAGTTTGCTGCTAGAAAAAGACTTTGTTTTGAACCCCTGGATCTGCAGCTCCCCGGAAGTGGGCACTGCGTTGAGCCCAACCATATTAAGCAAGGTGGTTTTCCCGCACCCTGAAGGCCCTGTGACAGCGATGCTCTCCCCCCGTTCAATCTCTAGCGATACGCCCCTGACGGCGTGAGTTGTGTGTTGCCCGCGGCGATACTCCTTGCGCAAGGACATCATGCTAATTAATGCCATTGGTCATCACTCCTTAAGTGGGCGAACAAATCAGTCTTGTAGAGCTTAAGTATCGGGAAACCAGCCAAGAGCAGTATCAAGCATATCAGTGGGGGCACAACTCCGACTAACCCATACATAGGCATTTGATGCATTAATAGGAAGAGCCAAGAGACCAGCATAACTGGCGGGCTGACCAACACGAAGACATAAATAAACACCCTGGCATACAAGTGCCACATTCTGGCGCCGGAAAGCAGATGGATTGCGTATTCGGACAAGTGACTATCTATAAGTTGGAGCATGTTTACCACTATGCCGACTAGGGTATAGACCATGGTGATGCCGAAAAAGACAAGAAAGAAGAGCGCGCCATAGAAATTACCGTCGTGAACTTGACGGGAATGGGCATTGAGATCTATGGGGTTTAGGGCCACCCCAGCGTCGTTCAAAATACGCGATACAAATTGAGCCAGCTCTGCTCCTGTCGGGTCTACAAGACACATGTTAACCATGATCTCGTCAAAGTGCTGCCAAGAGTTAAAGAAATAACCGAGCACTGACTTGGCATCAACAAGAATGAGCAGCGAGTCATCTAGGCTTGTTGGAGTTCCCCGCAATATGTAACTAGAACCCCGAGGCAATCTACTTCTAACCGCGATGTTTTCTGTGTTGCGCTCACCAAATTCTACGACGCCCCCTACTTGCACCACGTCTACGTCGTGCCCGACAAACGCAATGGGCTTAGGGATGGCACTCAGATCCCCGGCTAGTCGGAAGGTCTCCGCAAATGCCCCCAAACCAACCACTACGTTTAAGCCAGGATAGTCCTGCAGCTTAAGAGAAGTCACCACTGAGTAAGCCCTTTGCGACTCATCGAGTGTGGTCACCATCAGTTCTGTCGGAGTTAAACGCCGTTGAGGTAGCGTCGCGATGTTCGGAGAGAAAAAGACTAAGCGGGAATCCGCTAACCCGCGAGCAACCGTGGTGTGCTGAACAGAAGTCCTCACCTGATCAAGGGATACGAATCCAAAAAACAACGCCACAACTAGCTGGATGGCGAAAAAACCGAAGATTACGGGTTTTCGCCAAATATCTCTAAATGAAAAAACTAACTGGGTTATCATAGTTTCCCGACCTCTGTAGCCCAGATTTTTTGGCAAGAGAATGCGCCGACCAGAAGCATGGTACTCATGGCTAGGCTAAGCGCAAATCCCGTTGGCACCACCCACGCAGGCAACGATACGAGGCTGAAACCGTCACTCCGGCGAAAAATCACGGCATAGGTGACAATGCCAAGTAAGGTTCCCATGCCCATAGGAAGCCATGCCATCGCTACCAATTTATTTCTGAGTGTCGTTTTCGTTGCGCCAAAGCGCATATGCACAGAGAACATCTTTCCAAATCGAGTGAACATAACGAAGTACACTAAAAAACAGTTAAACCACAGAAAAACAAGCCCTGCCGCAGCCGTCGTGTATATGGGGTTTAGCAGCCCACGCAACGCCGACGCTACAGAGTGTGTCGCAGGGATGACTTGAGCGGTGTAGCCGTGACGGCTCAATAGGTCCACTATTCCCGAAACGACGTGCAAGTCACTACTCAGATAATACGTAGCCTGCAAACTGGTAGTGTTCAGGAAGCTTACTACGTAAAACTGCTCTCGTGTATATAGGGGGTGATTTTGGTCATATACGCCCCGTACTGTGGCTTTAGCACCGCCAACGAGGACGGACCCATCAGCAATCATGCGATAGAGGGGGGAGCCATATTTAACCAACACTGAGGGAAGCTCTGAGCCAAAGTCTGCCCTGTCAAAGTACCCTCCCTGGCGGAGTGGCCGAGCGGCAAAAAAACCATTGGGGTCATGCACTGCCAGCCCGAAATCCTCTCCGACCCAAACGAGGATTGCGTCGGTAGCCCCAAGCAAGCGCACAAGCTCCCTGCGGATACCTGCCCCCTCGCTAGCCTGTAGAGGGGGACCGGACCTGCGCACCCTGACAGCGAAAGTTTCATTTGGCATCCCAAACGGTACAGTGGTGGCTTGCTGGAAAAGGGCAAACTGAATGGCGGTGAAGCTCACGAACACCGTAATGGCACATGATAAAAACACGTTCGGAAGCGCAATTAACCAAGCATGCCTAGACCTCATAGATCCACCTCAACGGATCTATTCATCACTCCCTAGCTCCTCTGCCGGGGTCTCTATGACTACATTAATCCACATACCTGAACCAAAGGGAACCCAGTCAAACCCGTAATTAAACGTCACCCTTGGAGCCAGGGGATTAAGGGTGTCCCAGTATCTCATCTGCGCACTGTAGATGGCGCCGTCTTGTGAGTTCTGGCCGGAGCTAGTAAACGCCCACCGTTCACCATCCCTGCCATTCCGATACACAAAAAACCCACGCGCGGCATGAAACCCATTGTCAATATATGCCGGCTGGCATTGCACATACCCATCAAAAAAGAGCCCAGACCAGTTATGAACAGAATTGCCAAAATTAGGCCAGCTAGCCATCCCCGATAATGTAGAAAAGCTAATTGTAGCCAACACCAACACAACAACACCGCAAAATTTCTTAGCATTATTGCCAGCACGATAAAACACAAACATTCCCCCCTTCTTTTTTGGTGGGAACAGAATATATTTTTTGGCTTCATCTTCCTCACGTCAAATAGCATTTAGTAAGCTGATCAATTTTTGTAAAAATAATATACCAGTCACCGCCTTCAATGTCAACTATTATTAAGCAAAGCCTAGGAATCTGTAAAGGATGCGATTTTTGCTATACGCCCCCGTGTTGCGCCGGCTCACCCCGAGAGCTGGGCGCGGGTCTGTCCACGCTGCGAGATATCTATCAGGCACTGCGAAAACCGGGGCGAGACCCGCGCGAGGACGTGGCGGAGCCTGTCTTTCGCAGTGACCTGCTACGGCTGGAAGACCTCGTTAGCTTAAGGTGTGACGGAGAAACCACGTCGAAATTGCCGGCTTTTGTGCCGGCGCTACAACCTCCCGGGTAGCTGCGCCGGTTTTCCATAGGTAGCGGCGTGACACGGCACGCCGACCCTCCCAGGTCGTAACCATGATGTCCGTAACCCAAGGTTCCAACGAGTAGGAGGGGGTGATTAACCCCCGTCCTCTCACACCACCGTACGTACCGTTCGGTATACGGCGGTTCATGAAACACTACGGTGCCACTTGGTCCCGCAGGTGTAGCGCCTGGCTTGTGCCGGGTAAGAGCTCTGCGCTCTCAAGGGTTTTCTGCTGTCCTTGCGCTTTCCTCGAACTTGCCACATGTACTCTCGACAGACTTTGGCAGCAAGGACTTTGTCTTACGGCGCAGACTCGTCCATCTGTCGCTAGCCTCACTTGAGGTTCGTGTTC
>JAGXSS010000095.1 GCA_018334055.1 Peptococcaceae bacterium | reverse complement strand
GATCGGAGTAGTGGGCAAAGGGCTGCCGCCAAATGAGCCAGGGGGTCAGTGAACAATTGATTCAATCATCTCCACAACCCGTTCCGGGTCTTCTGGCGTAAATATTACGGGGCGTTTATTCTTGAGTAGCAATATCACGGCTGGGTCATGGAGATGACTGGCAACTACGTCTACCCAGCCATACAACTCATGCGAGTAAAGCCCTACCTCGTAGTCTGGTGTGCCGATTGCCCACCATCCGAAGCCTAGAGACGAAAGGTCCGTAAACACGGCTGCACAACTGATTTCGTCGTAGGCAATATGTCGTCTCCGCAAAGCTGAACGCAGGAAGATGCCATTTTCTCGAAGCTCATAGGATAGATACCCCGGCAAATAAAGGTATATCGCGCTTGCGACAAGTACGAAAAGAGGAACATCCACGATTCCGCGCAAACCACGTGGACGCCCCATCATTACCCACTCGAGGACAACGAGCACTCCGATTATTATACCCAGCACTACCACGCGCTGAAGTAATTTCAGATGGCTTCGGGGATTTTCTTGCTTAGCTAATGGCACTGGTAAGACCAAGCCTTGCTTTGCCATTGTCATCACCTTCCTCTTGAACATTAGTGCAATATGCCGAGGTGCAGTTCATAGCTACCAACTCTTTTGATTTCGACAGCCTTCAACTTATCGTACTCAGAGAGCAGTAATCTTTGTTCTCTTTTTTCGCTATGGTTTCGGCTACCGCAAGTGCCTCTTTGAGATGCACTTGCTTTTGAGTTGCTTCGCCGCACACCGCGTACGCCCTCGCTAACGCCTCATGAGCGAAAGCTAAGTCAAAATCACCGATGTTTTCAGCCACGCACATGTTCAAGCAGTGTCGGGCGTGATAGAGTGCGCTTTCGCCCATTCCCGCTAACGCGTAGACGCGCGCTATCTGCCATTCTCCTCTCAGAAAGTGGAGCGGCGTGCCAATTTCTCCCCAGTGAAAGCGTGAGGCGTGCACCATATGGATCATCATCCATAAAGCGCCTCCTCTATGTTTCTAGCTAAAGTATAGCAAGATTATGCTGGAAATGTAAGTGCGAATTACCTCTTCGCACGCTGGGAGAGAGGGGAGAGTCCTTTGGTTCGCCGAAACAATCATATCGGAGTAGTCTACAGCACCAAAGAAAACAGCATCTATGCTTAGTACGCGCCAACTTATAGCAGTTCACTGGTACTCCCCGCAGCCGGATGCGCTATTGCTCGAATCAGCGCGTTAGTGTGTTCGTCGTGCACTCCCTAACGACGCAAATCCGAGCAACGGTCGCCTTTGTAGCGGAAGCGCGCGTTTTGCTAGGCACCCTGAGGGAATTTCGATATACTAAAGAGGTTAGCGAGGAGGGGCTCTTGTGGGAGCATTGTTCGAATACGGCGCACGCATCAAGGCTTTCAGCCGTAACGCCAGGCTCTTTCTTTTGGCGGGGCTACTTGGGGCACTGTATCAGCAGGTGTACGGCGTGCTGGGCAATTTGTTTTTGCTCGAAGCGGGCTTAAACGCCGATTTTCTCGGCCTGATGATAGCAGTTTCCTCGGTGAGCAATGCGGTTTTCGCCTTGCCTGCGGGCATGCTCAGTGATCGTTTTGGACGTAAGCGCGTCGTGATTTCAGGGGCTTTTCTAGCTATCGCGGGGCAGCTTATTTTAGTTCTCTGGCCTACCCCAAGCCTTGCCCTTCTCTCGGCATTAATCGCCGGCGCGGGCGGAGCGGTCTTGATGGTTTCGACATCACCCTTTCTGGCGGAGAACAGCACTGCGGAAGAGCGGGCGCATCTTTTTAGCGTAAACGCCGCTACCTGGACCGTAAGTGGTGTTATCGGCAGCTTTCTCGGGGGAGCTCTACCGCTAATGTGGGCCCGCATAATGGAGAGTGCCCCAGACTCGTTAATCGCCTATCGCCTAACTCTATTTACGGCACTAATCTTACTTGCTGTTGCTGTTGTCCCATATTATGCTCTAGAGGAAAGGCGCGAACCAAAGCGAGCGACACATCGCGAAAAAATGCGACTTGTGCTGCCCTCGCGTGAGTTAATGGTAAGGCTGCTTGTGCCTGAAATCATACTTGGGTTCGGGGCGGGCATGATTATTCCTTTTCTCAATGTCTATTTTGCCCGTCAGCTCGGAGCGTCGGCAGCGCAGATAGGCAGCATCTTTTCGGTGATGTCGCTTGTGACGACTGTTGCTTTGCTTTGTGCCCCCTTGCTCGAGGGAAAGTACGGCACGGTTAAAGCTGCCGTCTACACGCGTATCCTATCGGTACCCTTGCTTTTGACCATTGCCCTGACCAATACCTTGTGGATTGGCGCAGTGGCGGCGTGGTTTCGTTCCGCTCTGATGAACGCGAGTATGCCGCTAGTGAGCAAATTCAATATGGAGGTGGCAGGCCCCGGCGAACGTGCTACGCTCAGTAGTCTGGTCGGCATGACGTGGACTGTGGGGTGGGCGCTGGGCGCACGCCTAGGTGGACGATGGATGGAGACCCACGGCTACAACTTTCCCTATTTTTTCACGGCGGCGTTATATGTGATTAGTGCTTTTGTTTTTTACTATTTCTGTTTGCCCCTAGAGGAGAAGTTGCAGAGCAAAGGGTAAAAGCGAGGTGGTACAGTGTCCGTTCTGGTGGTTAAAGATATTACGACCTACTATTTCGACAAGCTGGTGCTGGACCGTGTAAATTTCGCGATTAGTGCCAAAGAGAAGGTAGCTCTGTTAGGGAGCAACGGCTGTGGCAAAACGACGCTCTTGAAAGTCATCAGCGGAAAACTGAAGCCTGACGAGGGCGCAATTACGTTGCACGGCGGCGCAAAAACGCACTATCTCGCGCAGGACCCTGATTTGCCGGTGGGGAAAAGTCTTGAAGAAGCGGTAACAGGCGTGTTTGCGGGCATCAAGCAGCTCGAGGGGGAAGTGCGCGCGCTAGAAGCACAGATGAGCAACACGGGACAGCTCGACAAGCTCTTGCGCCGCTATGGAGAGCTGACGCAGCAGTTCGAAGCGGCGGGGGGATACGAGCTTGGTTTCAAAGTTCGCTCGGTCTTGTTTGGGCTGGGCTTTACAGAAAAAGACCTTGCCCTCTCCACCGAGCAGCTCAGCGGAGGACAAAAGGTGCGGGCGGCCTTAGCCAAGGCTTTACTCGAGGAGCCCGAAGTATTGCTGCTTGACGAGCCGACGAACCACCTTGATTTAAGCGCAGTGGAATGGCTAGAGGGCTTTTTGCCCTCATACCGGGGAGCGGTAGTAGTTGTTAGCCACGACCGTCATTTCTTGGACCGGGTGGTGACGCGCTGCCTAGAGTTAGAACATCACCACATTGCCGACTACCCCGGCAATTTCAGTAAATACCGCGCTCTTAAAGCGGAACGCCTTTCGCTCATTGGTGCAGTCTACGAGCGGGAACAAGCGGAAATGCAGCGCATGAAGCAATTGATCAACCGCTTTCGTGCCGGTACGCGCTCGACTACCGCCAAGAGCTGGGAAAAAAGACTGGAGCGCATGAGCCATCGCGCCGTAGTCAAAACACAGGGCAAAACGAGCCTAAAGCTGCACATTGGAGAGCACAAGCGCAGCGGTCGGGACGTCTTAGAAGTGAGTGATGTTCAAGTTGGCTACGATGAAAGAATGCTGTTCGCGCCCTTCTCGGCACAGGTGCGCCGCGGCGAGCGAATCGCTCTGCTCGGGCCAAACGGCAGCGGCAAAACCTCGCTGCTCCGTGCCCTAGTAGGCGAGATTCCTCATCGCGGCAAGCTGCGTTGGGGCGCAGGGGTGAGCGTGGGGTATTTTGATCAAGAATTGCGGCTTAGCGGCACTGCCCACTCGGTGCTCGAAGAGATTTCGCTGAACTTTCCCCACCTAACTGAACGGGAAGCGAGAGACTGTCTCGCGGGCTTTCTTTTTAGGGGCGACATGGTGTTTCAGAGCGTGGGCACATTGTCGGGAGGGGAGCGCAACCGCCTGAGTCTAGCTAAACTTCTGCTATCGCCGGCGAATGTGTTGGTGCTTGACGAACCCACGAACCACTTAGACATCGAAAGCAGGGAAGTGTTAGAACGTGCGCTTCTAGGGTACACGGGTGTCATTTTGTTTGTTTCGCATGACCGGTACTTTCTTAGCAATGTAGCTACCCGTGTCTGGCAGTTTGCCGACAAAAAGATTATCGACCACCGACAAAACTATAGCGACTGGCGACAAAGCTTGCCGGTGCCCAAAGGGCGCAGCGTTATAGCTACACCCAAAAGTCAGGATGCCAAGCGCAAGTCTTCGAACATCGATGCTCTAGAGAACGAAATAACGCGGTTAGAGCAGGAGAAGGTCGCCCAAGAGGATTTGATGGCGAAAGCGGAATTTCTCAAGCAAAAAGACGGCGGCCGCGACGCTATCGCGCGCTATATGTGGGTTTGCTCGCGCCTCAAAGAGCTGTATGCGCAATGGGAGCGCGAAAGTGACGGTTGACGGTTGACGGTTGACGAGCGACGACCAGCGAGGAGGCAAGTATGGATATAGAAAAGATCATGGCGTGGAGCTAAACTTTCCCCTCAGCCGCCGCGAACTCGAGGCCCGTATTGCCCGGACGGACGCCTTCTTTGCGCTCTGGGAAGCAGAGGAGCGGGGCGAATTGACGCACATGAAGTCTAGGTTGGGGATGAACTGGCATGAAAGCCTGTCTGCTGTACTGGGTGAAGCGAGAAAAAGTCTATGGTGAGAAGTGCCGGAACTGAACATATGGAAGGTGAGAAGCATGGGTAAAGTTACGGGTAGAGTGGGCGGGATCATCGGAGGGCTTGATGTTGACTGTTATGTATCATCGGGGAGCGTTGAAGGGCGTATCGGCGGATTGTCCCGGGGTGCAGATGTTAAGTTTGTAATCAGTCAGCATGGCCTTATTACAGGGCGTATGGGTGGTGGAATACTTGGGCAGGACGTGCGCCTAAGGTTTACCGAGGAAGAGATTAGCGGCCGGGTGGGAGGGGATATCGTAGGTGCGGATGTCGCTCTCAAAGTTTCAGGCTACGAGGTCGGTGGCAGAGTAGGTGGGGATGTTATAGGGTTTAGTTGTAGGCTTATATACAACCCTAATGGCGGGGAACTGCGTGGTCGGTTGGGGGGAGAGTTTAGCGGGCACGATGTCAACCTTGTAGTCTCAGACTGTCCGCTGGTTGTAGCTGCGCTAATTGCTGCCTTAACATATAATTACTACCTTTCTACGCGGAGCTCAAAAAGGGGCTCAGGTTTGAATCCTTAACCGCCAGAGGGGGTCGCATGTCGGCGGTCGGCGCTCCTTGGGGTGTGACGCAGACAACGTAGTCTTCGCGCTTGCGGCGACTCCATTCTAACAAGAGGGCTTTTTCATCCGCAGTGAGTTCACTATCAGTAGCGCTGATGTAGGACCCAAACAATGCCGGGTTGTTCCAGAGGATGCTTCGCAGACGAAAAGTGCGTCGTGCTTCCCAGAGGGCGGGATGGTCGACGCTGGGAACTGCATCGAAAACCCGGTGGTGGGTATTTACATGTCCATCTTTTCCTAGGTACATTCAATCACCCCATGTACAATAGTCGAAGTATTGACGATGCGGGATACTTCCTTTGTTCCGCACTGAAGGAGTTGGTACGCACATGATGAAACTAAGCCTGATGCACAAAGTGGTCGCGACCATAGACAAGGATTATCGCTCACCAATATTGTCGGCGGTCGGTGCTCCTTGGGGGTGTGACCCGGACAAAGTCTATTTCTGGCGGGCGAGTGCCAACTTTGCTTGCATCACCGCCGTAGGGGACCAACGTGTCTTTCTGCGCTTTAATAGCATCACTGAAAGGACCCCTCAACTTGTAGAGGCTGAGGTAGAGGTTCTAAGTACTTTAGCTAAACTAGGTTTGAGTGTTAACGCCCCGGTCAAATCCGTGTCCGGCAGGTATGTCGAGGTTGTCGCGACGGAGTGGGGAGCCTACGTAGCCGTCGCTTTCACCCGCCTTACCGGAAAGCACATTGACTCAAGTGACATGGCCCCGGAACAGCTAAGGGCGTGGGGGGCAGAGCTGGCCAAGTTGCACAATGTCTCGGGGAAGCTTCCCAGTGTTTTTGTGGAACAGCGTCCTTCCTGGGTCGATTTACTGGATTTTGCAGCTCCGTTCGCCCTAGAGGAAGAGATTAAGGCAGAATTACAAGCTGTGAGAGAAGACCTAGCCAATCTTCCCCAGAACACACAGAACTATGGCCTAATCCACTTCGACTTTGAGTCAGACAACTTAGTGTGGGAAGACGGCAGAATTTCCGTCCTCGATTTTGATGACTCTGCCCGAATGTGGTACGCCGCCGACATCGTTTTCGCAGTCCGGGATTTCTTCAAGGGTCAGACAATAGATGTGCGGGACTCGCGCTTTCAGCTCTTTATTGAAGGTTACCGCTCCGAGCGCACCCTAGACGACTCCGAGCTCATGCGCATGCCTCTCTACGTTCGCTTCCACCGCCTGTTCTTTATCGCCAGATTAAGGCTCTGCCTCGACATTGACATAAACAACCGCGACTTGCCCGATTGGCTCATTAACCTCTACCGCAAGCTCTCTTGCCGCGTGGAGCAATACATAGCAGACATCCGTGCGGGTCAAATCATCTGTAACTAGCGGAGTTGCGCCTCTGTGGTGGGCGTGAAAAAAGGGCTGCCGGTGCGCTTCTACTCCGCTCTGCACGGTAGGCTTCAAGCCCTCCGGGTACCCATCTACAAACAACTCAATATACCTCTCGAAAGTGACGTGTTCTCCGCGAACACGGCCGTCAGGCCAATGTGGGTCCGTTCGTTTCACTTTCACTTCATTGACAGTCTTCGATTTGGCAATTATAATGGTCATATCGAATTCTTTAGATGTGAGGTGGCGGGTATGACAGACTACACACAGCATGCAAAAGTGTTCAAAGCATTAAGCGAGCCCAAGCGAGCCATGATTGTAGAGATGCTTTCCTGCGGGGAGTTATGCGCCTGCATGATTTTAGAGAAATTCAACATCTCCCAATCCACATTGTCCCACCACATGAAACTCCTGCGCGAATGCAGGCTTGTTAAGGTCAGAAATGAGGGCAAATGGACGTACTACTCGCTGGATGCGGAAACAATCAGGGAAACAGCACAGTTTTTCCACGTCCTCACTTCTGCTAAGGAAAACTGCATCTGCCAGGAAGAGGCGGACGGCGGTGTAGGCCGTGAAGGATGTGATCAAAATGAATAAAGAAAACTCCTGCGGTGGCCCGGTCAATGCTTGTAATGCTGAGGGCGGAGAAAGAAATACGGGGATCGGCTTTTTTGAGAAATACCTGACCCTATGGGTGGCTCTGTGTATGGTTGCCGGTATTTTGGTTGGAAAGTTTCTTCCTGTCATACCTAATTTTTTAGGCAAATTTGAGTATGCACAGGTTTCAGTTCCCATCGCTGTTTTAATATGGTTGATGATTTATCCCATGATGATGAAGGTGGACTTCGCCAGCATTAAGAACGTGGGCAATAACCCGCAAGGCCTGTATGTCACTTGGGTGACGAACTGGCTGATTAAGCCCTTTACGATGTTCGGCATCGCCTGGTTTTTCTTCTATGTGGTCTTCAAAGGGTTTATTCCAGCCGAACTTGCCAAGGATTACTTGGCCGGCGCTATCTTGCTTGGTGCCGCACCCTGCACGGCAATGGTTTTTGTATGGAGTCACCTGACCAAGGGCAGGCCGGCTTACACCGTGATACAGGTTGCAACAAACGACCTCATTATTCTCGTAGCCTTTACGCCAATCGTTGCTTTTTTGCTTGGCGTGGGCGGCGTCTCTGTTCCGTGGGATACGCTTATTCTGTCGGTGGTCTTGTTCGTGGTCATACCGCTATCCGCAGGCATGGCGACAAGGGCTTGGATGATTAAGCACAAAGGTGCGGAATACTTCGAGCAAAGGTTTATTCCCAAGTTTAATAACATTACAATTATCGGTTTATTGCTCACGCTGGTTATCATTTTCTCTTTTCAGGGGGAAGCGATATTGAGCAACCCCCTGCACATCCTGCTAATTGCCATACCGCTCACATTGCAAACCTTTCTAATCTTTTTTATAGCCTATGCCGCCTGCAAGCTGCTTAAACTGCCGCATGACATAGCGGCTCCGGCCGGCATGATTGGTGCGTCCAACTTCTTTGAGCTAGCCGTAGCGGTGGCGGTTTCCCTGTTTGGCGCGGCTTCGCCGGTGGCACTGGCGACCATTGTCGGGGTGCTTGTGGAAGTGCCTGTTATGTTGACGCTGGTGCGTATCGCCAACAGAACCCGTCATTGGTTCAAGGAGGGAAAGCAACATGGACAAACCTAAAGTCGCCTTCATTTGTGTTCATAACTCCTGCCGTTCGCAGATTGCCGAAGCGTTGGGCAAATGCCTTGCCGGTGACGTTTTTCAAAGCTATTCGGCAGGAACGGAGGCAGTACAGTACATCAATCAGGATGCCGTCCGATTGATGAAAAAGCTTCATGGGATTGACATGGAGAAAGCACAATATCCCAAGCAGCTTTCTGATATTCCGCCGGTTGATATCGTCGTGACTATGGGCTGTAATGTCGCGTGCCCGTACCTTTCCTGCCGACACAGGGAGGACTGGGGGCTAACCGACCCGACAGGAAAAAGCGATGAGACGTATGTGGCTTTAATCGCCGAGATTGAAGCTAAGATCAAAGAACTAGCGGAAAGAATCAGGTTTCATGGGAAGGTTAATCCACCAACATAAGGAATGGAAAGAATATTTATTCAGCGATCATATTTGATCCTTCCTTGCGCAGGGAGCCCGATGGACCGGTAACTGGGTGCACTGCGTTGGGGGGTAAGGCCACGTTGGCGTATAGCTTGCCAATTGGGAAACTACAAACCGAGAAACAGATCGTGTTTAATGTTCCTCTTGGCGATTCTTTGTTCTATTAAGCTCTTTTTTACGGACCCAATCATTTTGCCAGAGCCTGAAATATAGTAGCCGGCGTTGTTGCCCCAATCCCGAACACATGCCGAAAGATTGGAAGCCAACGTAAGGCTCGTCAGATAATCCGCCTTGATGAAATCGTTTTGTGACACAACTTCTTCGAACTCCTGCCGGTAGGCATATTGCTCCGCATTGTCAGCATACAGCAGCTGCATGGCGGACGGAGCTTGGTCTTTGTGCAGTGCGGCGTGCATTATCATCGACCGGTACGGCGTAATGCCAATTCCTCCGGCGATGAGTACGACGGGTTTTTGCGAGCCATCCAGATAAAAGGGGCCGAATGGGCCGCGCATGCTGATCTGGTCCCCCGGCGTTAATTCCGAAAGTGCCTGTTTGTATGCGCTAGGCTTCTCAGTGATACGGGTGGAGATGTGCACCACCGCTTCGTCGGGGTGTGAAGCGATGCTGAATCCCCGCCATGAGCCGCCTTTCAGTTTTCTAGAGAAAGACAGAATGCCATGCTGCCCCGCCTTCCAGGTGATAGAATCCTCCGATTGAAAGAAAAAAGACGTAATATTACCCGTCTCGTGCCTTTTTTCAAGAAAGGTTAGTTTGTGTTTTTGCAACACCGGCGCTATGTCCTGAAGAAAGCCCAAATCAATTACCTCCTTGTATTTTTCGTTCCCTATTTCATTTTATCGCTAGTGCCAAAGCATTGGCTACTAGGAATTTACGCACGGCAAAAGAAATTTTTTATGGTGAAGGATTTCACGATGTGGCGTCAAAATTAATACCGAATAACATTACGGGTGCCATAGAAAAACCACGAGGAGGATTCTGGATGATTAAAAAGGCAGCGGACATGAAGGTAGATGTACACAGCGAGTTTTTGGGTGGCAAAGGGACTTTGGTCAACACGCATTTTCTGAACAAAGAGGAGGCAGCCGGAGTAGGTAGGCTCTTTGTCAAAAGCAAATTATCGCCCGGCAGCTCTATCGGCTACCACACCCACAAAGGTGATTTTGAGGTCTACTACATTCTCTCCGGCAAAGCACTAGTCAGTGACAATGGCATTGAAACAATCCTAGAGGCGGGCGACTCGATTTACACACCTAACGGGTCCTCTCACTCGATTGCCAACGCCAGTGAAGTGGATTTAGAGTACATCGCTTTGATCCTCTATGATAAGCAAACTGTTTAAGTGCACTTCATAGCTGGAAATGAAAAGGGGGCTTTTGGAAAACAGAAAGAGTGAGTTACAGGGCAGAACTTTTTAGAAATCCGAATCAAGCGAGGAGAATGAATTAACGACGCTTGTCGCAAAAACCTTATGGCCATTACAGCCTGAATTCGGCATTAAATGCATTTAGACAACTTGCGACAGAGCTCAAGAGGGCAGCGGTCGCTCAGAGCAAGGCCTTCTACTTTTTTTCATGCCTATCGCCCCGGCATTTTCAAGAACAGCAGATGTCGACGCAACAAGTCTGCTAATTCCCCATGAATCCGGAGAATCAAAGTAGTCAACCACTCGGGGAGATTTTCTGGAGGCGGCGGCATTTCGTATGCAATTTGTGAGAAATTTCACATTCTTTACTAGCGACGTCATAAACAAGTCCAGGCAACATCATGCTTTGGTCTCAACATAGGAAGGCGGTGAAGCAATGCCCCTGTTCGAAAAAATGGCGGCGGGGTTCGAATCTCTCAACGCGAAGGTCGAGTCCTTGCTACAGTACTCAGTCTATGCTTTGGTGGTCATTGTGACTCTAGAGGTTTTTGTCCGCTCTGTCTTTGGCGCACCCCTCATCTGGGCACGCGACTCGATGCTTTGGTTTTATTCTACTATGCTACTTCTGCCTGTGGCTTACTACTACTCCCGCGGCGCACACATTTCCGCGAGCGACCTCGTGCAGAGCTTCAATTTGAGCGCAACGCAAAAAGCCACCTTGAGTCTCATCAACAACGCAGTGCTTTTGGTCGTAGCGGCCCTGCTCGTCAACCCTGCTCTGTCACGCCTTATGGTTTCGTTGCGCATTGGTGAAACATCCATTTTGACCCTTTGGCGCCCGCCGCTGTGGCCTTTCTTTATTCTCATCCCGATCACCTTTACCTTAGTCAGCCTGCAAGCTTTGATCGGGGTCGTTAGGTCAGCACAGGCATTATTGAAGGAGGATGAACAACGATGAGCCCCCAAGTCATGACCATACTGTCCTTCGTGGGACTCATTGCAGGCATTCTCATCGGCATGCCAGTATCAACCGTGCTAATGAGCATCGGCGTCATCATAGGCTTCGCTGCCCTCGGCCCACTTAGCCTCGACCTAATGGTTCGCGGCGTTTTTGCGGTAATGGCGAATGATACACTGGTCGCCTTGCCGCTCTTTGTATTCATGGGCTGTATGCTGCAATCCTCGGGTATCGCGGACCGTCTTTTTCATAATCTGCGCTTGGCACTAGGCTCGTTGCGCGGCGGACTAGGAATAGTAACGATTTTAATTTCGACTATCCTTGCCGCAACTACAGGTATAGTGGGGACAGCGGTGATTATGATGGGAGTTTTAGCTCTCCCTAAAATGTTAGAAACCAAGTACAGCAAGCCCTTGGCAGCAGGAATCGTCTGCGCGGGAGGGACGTTAGGAATCCTTATACCACCTAGCATTATGCTGATCCTCTACGGCTTGTCGGCAGGCGTATCCATTGTTTCCTTATTTGCCGCCGCCCTTGTGCCCGGGTTGATGCTAGCTGTTTTGTACATGCTCTACATCGCTATCGTATGTTACCTTCGCCCCGAGCTTGGCCCCCCATGCTGCGAAGAGGAGCGGGCACTTATCAACCCCGCCACTTTTGCATCGGAACTAGTAATCTCCCTTGTCCCCCCGCTCGCCTTGATCTTAGGCGTGCTCGGAGCAATCCTGCTTGGCATTGCCACGCCCACCGAGGCTGCAGGCCTCGGCGCCTTAGCTACCGTCCTTTTGTGCGTCGCTATGCGCAAGTTTACTTGGATTGCGCTGCGCGATGCCGCGAAACAGGCCGCACAAGTGTCCTCCACAATTCTCTGGCTTATGGTCTGTGCCCAGATGTTCACCTCGGTCTTCTTGGGCATGGGCGGAGGCGAAGTTATCAAGGACTGGATTTTAGCTATTGCAGGCGGAAATCCGACAATTGTGCTGTTTATAATGATGGTTTCCATATTCTTGCTTGGTCAAATTGTCTGCTGGACCGGAATTTTACTCATCACCGTCCCTATTTTTACGCCGATTGCCATCACCATGGGCTGGGACCCCATCTGGTTCGGCATGTTGGTCTGCGTTAATTTGCAAATTTCGTTCCTGTCGCCGCCCTTTGCTTATGCCATTTTTTACCTAAAACAGGTTGCTCCCCCGGAATTGCAGCTACAAGACCTCTACCGCGGAGTGTGGCCATTCATCGGTTTGCAGGTAGTAGGGTTGCTGCTTATCGCCCTGTTTCCCGAACTCGCCTTATGGTTACCAAGGCTATTGCTTAGGTAGCACGGGTGTCGCGCGCTAGCTTAAAGGGCAGCGCTAAATAAAAGGAGGGTCAATGAGTGAAAAACAAAGGTCTCACAATCCTACTCATCGTTGCCGTCTTAGGGTCATTCTTGGTCGGTTATGCTGTCCGCCCCATGGTCACACCTGCCGCAGGTCCGGGTGAAGGCCCCGGCGCAGTGACCAATTGGACAATGCAATCCGGCTATGCGGCGGGGCATCCAACCTTTGTCCGGCTCCAGGCATGGGTCGAGGAGGTTCAGCGGGCCACCAACGGCCGCCTCGTCATTACCCTGCATCCAGTGACTGCGTTGATGCCGCAGGCCGAGCAATTCACCGCCGTTTCGGGGGGAACATTACAGGTTTCGCTTGGCCATGGCGCGTGGTGGATAGGCACAAACCGCGCTTTTGCCCTCTCTGATGCACAGGCGTCCGGACTTTCATCCGAAGAAATGCAGTTCTGGCTGATTAACCACGGCGGCCTGGCGAAGATTCAAGAACTCTACGCTGCCTACAATATCCATTGGCTCCCGGGCGTAGACTTTCCAGCTGAAATGTTTCTCTGGTCTAAAAAACCCATCCGCGTTCCTGCTGACCTGCAAGGCGTAAAGGTGCGCGCTGCCGGTCTGGCGCTAGACGTCTTCAGACGGTTAGGACAGGAAGCCTTCTTTATGCCCGGCGGCGAAATCGTACCCTCACTGATGCAAGGGGTTATTGATGCCGCCGAGTTTACTCAGCTCTATGGCGATATCGCGCTAGGCTTTCACGAAGCCGCCCGGTACGTAAACGTCGGCAGTCGCGCTACGGCCATGACGGTAGGCCTTGAGTTCAACAAGACCGCATGGGACAAACTTCCTGCCGACATGCAGGCGATTGTCACTAACGTAACCCTGGCCCACTTTATGTTTAATGATGGGCATCATCGACTGCTCGAAAAGCAAGGGCTTGTGCTAGCACGCGAGAAGGGCGTTACTATCGTCGAGGTGTCACCAGAGCTCAACAATCTTTTCCGCAGCACCTGGGATCAGCTCAACGATGAAGAAGGCGCAAAAGACCCGCGCTTTGGGGCGATCTGGAACTCGCTGAAGGAGTTTCGCACCAGCTACCGAGAGCTTGCCGCAACCATGTGGCCTTGGGAATAGCCGATTGCAGGAGAGAGCCTAGGGCTGCGGCCCTAGGCTCTCTTTTTTCAGTTTATTGACCGCTATATAAGCTCTAATCAATTGCAATAGCCGTCTGCCAGCTATTCAAGGCAACCCTGCCTTCCTCGAAACCAAAGCGAAAAACCTAGGGGTGTTGTTGCCACAGGACAGTCCCCGTCATTCTTGGTTATGGGGCGATAAAGACGGGGATGTCGCTTGGTCCGCGCTGCTCAATTTGCAGTGCAAAGTCTACCTGTCCGGTGGACCGGATCTTAGCAATAAAAGCTTCGGCTAACTCCCTAGTGGCGAACAATCCGGCCTCGACAAAGTGCTTGCCCTGATTGTCCTGCAGCATACGCACACCGCTCTCGGGCCAGCCGAGCGCAGCATTTAAGACTCCTTCCTTAATACCGATCTGCTCACCAACGTCATGCGAGCTGGTGCGCACAGCGTAGCGGCGGGCGGTAGCGGCGGTCTGACCCGGTGCCACTTTGATTCTAATCCCAGCCGGCGAAGCTACCTCGGTCACGGTCACCTCTACAGGTCCGTTGAAAGTGAACATAATGCGCTGGGCCGAGTCATCTAAGGTGATGATTCTGTAGGTGTTCCGGATAAGAGGGCTACTAGTGATTTCTGGCATGACTCCTCCGGCAAACAGTGAGCGTACACCTTGAAGCTCGAGCAATAGGCCGTGCGGATAGTCTTGCTTAGTGGTTTTGAACCAAGGGGCAGTCTGGGTGGCGCTCTGGCCCTGGGTAAAGGTGATCTCAATAGTGTTCCGGCTAATGGTGATGGGGCCTACTTCTTGGCCATCGGTAATGGCCCCGCCCAGAAGATAGTTCTCGAGGCGTACCGCGCGCACCACCCAGCCTATGCCCGGCAGCTGTTCCATGGCGCGGCCAAATTCTGGCATGGCGTTGAGCGTTAAGACGGAGGCGAGCAGGGCAGCGGCTACCGGGAGCAAGGTGCGTTTGGATAGCAGCGACTGCTTCTTGGCCTTGTGGGCCCTGTCCACCGCTCGGCGAACAACCATGTCCATCTCCGCCGGACACTTTAGGGCATTGTAGGCGTTCTGCGCACCGGTTGATTGATGTTCCTTCATATTATGGCCTCCTTCAATTCAAGTCGTAGTTCTTTCAATGCTCGGTTCAAGCGGGTCTTGATCGTCCCAACCGGGGAATTCATCACTGCGGCAACCTGCTCAATAGTCATGTCCTCTAGATACTTTAAAATGATGATGGTCTTCTCTGGTTCGCCAAGGGCATCTATGGCTTGATAGAGGTCAATCAGCGCGTCTTGGTCTTCTCTTGCATCCGTCTCTTGCGACAAGGGTTTGTCAGTCAGAACCAAGCGCCCATTGGCCTTGCGAAGATTGAGCGCGCAGTTTATTAAAATTCTGATTAGCCAAGTATAAAATTGCGCAGGCTCATTGAGCTTGTGGAGCGAAATATAGGCCTTGTACACCGCATCGCTGACCACATCGAAAGCATCTTCGCGGTTTCTGGTGTAGCTGTAGGCAATTCGGTAGAGGGAGGACTTTTTTTCTAAAATCAGTTCCGTAAATGCCGCTTGGTCACCTCGCTTGGCCATCAGAACCTTCTGTTCTATATTCACGTCTTGACCTCCATTCAAGTAGGGGGGAAAGCTTTCATGCATATTAGACAGCTGAAACCGACAAATGGTTTTGCCGGACCATATTCGCGGGGAGGGAGGACTGCTTCGATATGATAGAATTACCCTAAGAACTGAGCCCGGCACGTGCTTGCACCTGTGCTCCCAGAAGAAAAAATAGAGGTGAGATTGTGTTAAATACATATGAGGATTTTAAGAAACACCTACAAAATGTAGGGTTCATGCCTTTGTCACATAACAAAGTAGGGTTCCCTTCGCTTGCTAGCCTGACGATGGAAGAAGCATGGCACACCGGCGAAGTCAACGACCCGTGGATTTGGAGACGGCTAGTCGCTGAGGAGAAGCTTGCGGCCTACGGTAAGTTCTTTGACAAAAAGCCTTCATTTATAACTATGGAGTGGTTCCCCTATTTTCTGGCTACTAGGAGAGGCCTGACTAGCGTAGAGGAGCTGTACGCTAGGGGTAAACTTAGCCATGCAGCCAAATGTCTTTATGAGTTATTTAAAGGCCCGAAGGAGATTCCAGCCCACGACATTAAGCCATTACTTGGTCGCGACATGGGCAAAACTGAGTTTGACAGCGCCTTGACCGAGCTCCAGATGGGGATGTTCTTGACTATGTCCGGCGTAGCGCAGAAGACCAATGCACGGGGCGAGCCGTACGGCTGGCCTTCGGTGTGCCTGATGAAGGTTGAAGAGTGGGTGGGTGAGACCGTCATGGACAAGGCTGCGGGACTCGACCCGTTTCTAGCCCGGACTGAGATAATTGCCAAGGCGAGGGATTTAAGTCCGGATGTTAGCGAAAAACAGCTGGCTAAGTTTCTGGCGGTGTAACCGTTCCCATGTAGCGCCGGCACATAGGCTACAAATAGGTCGGTACACCGAGAGTCCCCCTGCCCAAGGCAGCAGATTAGTCGACTATGCGAGAAATTTGTGCTATCGTATTAATAGTGGAACATGCCAATGCCTGACGTGGAATACCCAATGTGGGATGGCATTGCTTCGGCAAGACATCAGGAGTGAAGTTAGTTCGCTCTTTTTTTGGCGTTAGCGAGAGCAGCATTAGAAAGAGCAAGCATGGGGCGGGCGTACAAACAAAAAGACACGTCCCCAGTGTTTGCAGGGGAGGACAATTTTTCTGCATGTTGGAATTTAAGGTCTTGACAATTCAGGATAGAGCATGGGTGCAGCCCCTGCTTGTTAAGAATGGATCGATGGGCAATGACGCCGCTTTTGGCACGCTTTATATTTGGTCCGATGTTTATCATCATTCCGCCTGTCTGCACGAGGGAACATTGTTTTCCCTCTATGGCGGTGAGTCGAACATTTATGGCGTGCCGGTTGGCGGCGATTTGCCTTGGGCTCTCGGGGTACTTATGGCTGATGCCCGCGCTAAGGGGCATCGCTTTAGGTTGTGGGGGCTAACGCGCGAGCAGATGGCCGAGGTGGAGCGCGTGATGCCCGATACTTTTAAGTACCGCCTCAACCGTGATGGTTCTGACTATATCTATCATGCCGCTGACCTCGCCACCTTGGCCGGGCGCAAATTCCATGATAAGCGCAACCATGTCAATCGTTTTCGCCGTACTTACAGCTATGAGTACGAGGACATCACTGCCGCCAACCTGCCGGAGATAGCCGTAATGGCGGATGAATGGCGGCGCGCGAACCATGGCAAGGGTGACGAAGACCTCAAGAGGGAAGGCTGTGCTTTGGATACCTCGCTCGCGCAGTTCATTGAGCTAGGTTTTAGCGGGGGGCTCATCAGGATTGAGGGAGCCGTGGTTGCCTTTACATTGGGCGAAGAAATAAACAGCGAGGTCTACTTAGTGCATTTTGAAAAAGCGCAGAGCGAATTTGGGGGCCTTTACGCCGCCATCAATCACGAGTTTGCCAGTCGGCACCTCGGGAAGTATCGCTATATCAATAGAGAAGAGGACCTCGGCATTGAGGGTCTGCGCAAGGCCAAGATGTCTTACAACCCGGCCTTTATCTTGGAGAAATACGTAGCTTCGCTCAAAGGGGAGACTTTTGGTGACTAGAGAGATTAGCCTGGGACGCTGGGTGATGAGGGACGAAATGGCCGAGCTGTGGCGGGTGGCCTTTCAGGACAGCGAAGAGGCCACGCAGCATTTTTTTAACTATCGTTTTCAACCCGAGAATTCTTTGGTCTACTTAGTGGACGGCAAAGTGTCTTCCATGCTCCATATGTTGCCGGTAGAGCTGGTCGTCGGCGAGCAGTTAGAGCCTGCGCAGTATATTTATGGGGCGGCAACTTGGCCTGTCCACCGTGGGGTAGGCCATATGGGGGCCTTGCTGGCGGCCGCAGCGGCTTGTGGCCAGTGGCGGGGAGAGAAATATTCGCTCCTCTTACCCATGAACCCGGCCCTATATCTTTACTATGCGAAGCATCAGTATCAGCCGTTTTTTCAGACGCGCTATGTAAACCTGACCCGTGAAGAAATGCAAAGTTACGCCAAAGAAAGCAACACGGCAATGGCCGCGCCCACCATGGTCGAGCTGGCGGCAGAGCGCAGGGAATTGTTGGCTACTTACCCTGGCAGTGTTATCTGGGGCGAGCAGCACCTGGCTTACGCGGCCGCTTTGTATGAACTCTACGGCGGAAAATTTATCAGCCTAACAGAGCCGGGGGGGTCGGCTTACGCCATGGGGATTAACAGGGGAAATGGTGAGGTGGAGTTGGTCGAGGTCGTAGCCACGCCTGCGCTGCTTGGCCCCTTGGCTCGCGAAATAGTTCGCCAAATGCCTGCCGTAAGCTATTATTTGCGTCTCCCAGCCTTTGGCGAGCTCTGGGCCGGGCAGGGGGAAGTTAGAACCCAAGGCATGCTTAAGGCCCTGACTGACGAGGGGTTACTAAGCCTACAGGGGGCGGCCTACCCCTACCTAGGTCTCACGCTCGACTAATATGCATGGCCGCCGGTTCATCTAAGATTAGCTGCACATCGTGATGGAGCTTGAGGAATGTGGCGGGAGTGGCGTTTGACACCGCACCGTGCACTAATTCATAAATGGCCCGGGCTTTACTGTTCCCGCTAGCAAGGAGCAGTATTTTTTTGGCTTGCATAATGCTCTTTATCCCGAGGCTGATGGCATAACGCGGCACGTCGCTGCGCGAGGCAAAGAAGCGGGCGTTGTCGGCTATGGTAGCCTCGTCTAGCTGCGCCCGATGCGTGCCCAGCGCAAAATCCACTCCCGGCTCATTAAAGCCGATGTGGCCGTTTTGTCCAATGCCGAGCACTTGCAGGTCAATGCCGCCCACGCCTGCTATTTGTTGTTCGTATTCCTGACATGCTTCATCGACATCCACCGCCATGGCATTGGGCAGGTGGGTGTTTTTCAATTTAATGTTGATGTGGCGGAAAAAGTTATGGAACATGTAGTAACGATAGCTGTTGATGTTTGCGGGGGGTAGACCGATGTATTCGTCGAGGTTAAAAGTTATCACTTGCGAAAAATCCAGCCCCTCCTCGCGGTGCATACGGATGAGTTCCCGGTACATGGCCAAGGGGGTCGCCCCCGTAGCCAGGCCGAGCACGATGCCGGGCTTTTGCACGATCTCGTCCGCAACAACTTTCGCCGCCTCCAGACTCAAATCGTGGTAGTCTTTAGCCACAAAGATGCGCATGGCTTGTCCTCCGATAAACTTGCCGGCCCATTGTATAGGTCGCTTGAATGTTCATGTCGGCGTCAAATATCGTAAAATCAGCATCCAACCCGGGGGCTAAGTGCCCCTTGATGTTTTCGATGCCGAGAAGTCTGGCTGGATTAGCGGTGGCGAGGAGGACAACCTCGGGCAAAGAAAATCCGGTGTTGAGCATAGTGTTCTTGATAGCTTGATTCAAGGTCAGGGTGCTCCCTGCTAAGGCACCGCTCCGGAGCCTAGCGACATTGTTCTCTACCAGTACATCTTGCCCGCCTAAGGAGTATACGCCATCCGGCAGGCAGGCCATGGTAGAGTCACTGACGAGGATAATCCGTGGCGTACCCTTGGCCTTAACCACCAGTCGCTGCATGGCGGGGTGAATATGGATGTTGTCGGCGATGAGCTCGCAGTAGGCGTCACTGTCAAGAGCCGCGCCCACCGCACCGGGGGTCCTGTGGTGGAGGGGAGGCATGGCGTTAAAGAGATGTGTAAATAGATTGGCCCCGTCTTCGATCGCGACCCGAGCCTCATCGTAGGAGGCTTTGGTGTGGCCAATGGAGGCAACGATGTTGTTACGGCGACACTCTTTGATAAAGTCGGTGGCGGTCAGGGCTTCGGGGGCAAAAGTCACAATCTTGATGACTTCCCGGAAGGGGGCGATTTTTGCGAATTGCAGGTTGCTAATATAGGAGATGTTGTGGGCACCTGCGGCGAGCGGGCTGATAAACGGCCCCTCGAGGTGGGCACCTAGAACCGCGGCCCCGGCAGCTTCATGCATCGCTCGTCTGATGTTGTGTAAGGCCGACTCAATTCGGCTCATGGGCATAGTCATCGTGGTTGGCAAGAAAGCGGTGACCCCCACCGACGGAAGAAGACGACTCATTGTAAGCAAGCTCGTGGGGTTTTCATGCATGGTATCCAGGCCGGCCAGGCCATGTAGGTGAATGTCGATGAAGCCCGCGGACACATAGTGGCCCCTAGCGTCTAACGCCCCCGCTAGCTGATGGGTCGGTAAGGCGTTGCAGGTGGCGACGGCCACAATTTGCTCATTAAAGACCAAGCAGTGGTTGGGCAGTATTTTGTCGCCGACGATGATTTGGGCATTGATGATAGCTGGCATAATGATATCCCCTCCCCTCTGATAAGAATTGTACGGCTTTGTAGGGCAAAGGCGTAAATTAACTGAAATATATTTTTTATCGAGCAGGAATGTGCAGGAAAAAGGAGAATTACTGCTACATTGGTATAGTGGTCTATACCAGTATAGCAAAGCGCCAGGGGGCAAGGCAAATATTACGGACAAAGTGCGGGCTGAGTCAGCCGCGTAAAATCGCCCACGGGAGCGGCTCAATATACGGACATTGGGGAGCAAAAAGGGGGGGGGTAATCGGTTGCTGGGCAGATGATTGACAGAGTGGGCGTCAATGGTTAGAAAAGTCTGAAAATGAAAGGAGATCAGTATGAATTACTCGCAAATCGCTACCAGACTGCTTAAACTTTGTGGAGGCAAGGAGAATATACAGGCCCATGCGGCGTGTATGACGCGTTTGCGGATTACCCTCAAAGATGAGGGCATGGCAAACTATCAGGATATCAAAAAGGTGGATGGTGTATTGGGTGTTGTGGAAGGTATAACCGTCCAAATCATTTTCGGCCCAGGCAAAGTTACAAAGGTAGGGGAAGAATTGGCCGGATTGACGGGGCTCAAGTTAGGCTTTGAAGAAGCTGAGGTAGAAGAAGTCGCTAAGGAGTACAAGGGAGCATTGAAGGCCAAGCAGCAGCACTGGATACACCATTTATTGAACAAAATCGCCAATATTTTTATTCCTCTCCTTCCTGGGATTATTGCCGCAGGCCTAATTAACGGCCTGACCAATGTAATAAATGTTTCTACCGGGGGTGCGTATAATGCGTTTTGGTGGTATCAACTTATACGGACCTTGGGCTTTGCCGTATTTACATTTTTGCCGATCTACGTTGGCATGAACTCCGCGAAGGAATTTGGCGGGACTCCCATCCTTGGAGCAATTGCGGGAGCATTATCGGTAACGCATGCGGGCATGCCTTTGTTGATGCGAATAAGCGGGCAACCCATCTTAATGCCTTTCACTAATGTCGCATACAATCCGGCAGTCGGGGGCTTAATGGCAGCGCTATTTGCAGGTATGCTCTTTGCTTACATCGAGCGGTCTGTCAAAAAGGTAATGCCAGACGTGGTCACTACATTCTTCACGCCGCTCGCGACGGTCATCGCTGGTGGGTTTGTGGCGGTATTGCTCATCCAGCCCTTTGGGTCCGTAGTGACTACAGCAATTTTCGGCGCACTTGATTTCGCCTATAATCAAATGGGATTTGTAGGCGGCTATTTGCTGTCGGCAGGATTTCTGCCACTGGTAGCCGTTGGGCTGCATCACGCGCTTACGCCCATCCATGTCATGTTGAACAATCCGGATGGCCCGACACAAGGTGTTAATTACCTGTTGCCAATTCTGATGATGGCTGGGGGTGGGCAGGTGGGTGCTGGGTTTGCATTGTATGTACGCACGAAAAACGCCAGATTAAGGCAGATGACTCGAGACGCGTTGCCTATTGGTATCCTTGGGATAGGTGAACCATTGATGTATGCGGTCACATTACCATTAGGCAGACCATTCATAACGGCGTGTTTGGGCGCTGGTGTTGGCGGAATACTAGCGACTACACTCAATTTGGGCGCAATTACAGTTGGTGTTTCCGGGTTGTTTGGTTTGCTCATCGTTCAACCAGGGACGCAAATGATGTTCCTTGTTGCCATGTTAGGGGCCTATGCCGGTGGTTTCGTGGTGACGTATTTCTTCGGATATGATGAAAAACGTATTGACGAAGTCTATGGGGCTTAACTTTCACTTGATCATGTAAGGTCGGGTAATTCTTCCTGTGAGGAAAATGACAAGTGCAATTGCCCAGATCAGAATGCCGCGTCTCGGGGATGAGGGGGGAAAGTTGCTGCCTCAATTAGAGGCCGCCTTAAGGCCAAAGAGGGTGAGAGATGTGTTTCATTTGGGGTTTTCGGTCTATATGAGTTCGGGGAGGGACAAGTGTCTCGAGGTCATCGCTAAAGCAAAGAAAGCGGGCCTGAAACATGCTTTTACCTCCCTGCACATCCCTGAGGAAGGGTCTGCTGACTTTGTTAGGACAGCGAGGGAAGTGTTAGATGCTTGCCATGAAGCTGACATAGCAGTCATGGCAGATATCGGTCCGCGCACAGTCCAAAAAATGGGGTTAACACAAATCGAAGACTTGAGAGGGAGTCCTATCACCCATTTACGGTTGGACTATGGCTTCGCTTTTGAGGAAGTGGTACCCCTTTCGCATCAGTTTCTGGTAGTTCTTAATTCCTCGACCTCGTCTCTTGCATCCTTCCATCGGCTGAAGCTTCTGGGTGCTGATTTCTCGAGGTTTGCCACCTGCCACAATTTCTATCCAAAACCTAGGACCGGCCTTTCGTTAGAGCGAGTTAAAGTGATTAATGAGCGCTTATCGTATCTGGGTCTCACCAATATGGCGTTTATACCGGGCGATAAGGAATTGCGGGGACCGTTACATCAAGGTTTGCCCACGGTTGAGGAACATCGCAATGCACCGGTGTTGATAGCCGCCCTGCAAATGCTTACGCAAACAATGACGGACATTGTCTATGTTGGAGATGTGGATGTTACAGATGGCACCTGGCAAAAACTTCAAGATTTATCTTCGGGCTTCGTTCGGCTGCGATGTCGGCTGATGAAGTCCTATGAGGACCTCGCCAATAGCGCTCATCATGACCGTCTGGATAGCAGTGAATATGTAATTCGTTCGGTTGAGTCGAGGGGGTATGCGACGCCCGGTCGCATTATCGAACCAGCTTTGCCACAAAAGATCTGCCGAGGAGACATCCTCTTGAGCAACAAACTGTACCTGCGCTATTCGGGTGAAATTGAAATTGCAAGGTGTGACATAGGGTGGGAAGAAAGGGTGAACGTAATCGGCTATATTGATGAACGCGATGTAGCTTATCTTCAGTACATTAGGGATGGCATGGGGTTTATTTTGGAGGCAACAGCGGAGGTAGCACCTATATGACAGTCAAAATCGATCATTTGGCAACAGAACAGCGCAACCCTAGTACCATGAATCTGGATGAGTTGACCCCCCTTGAGGTTGTGACTAGGATGAATCAAGAAGATGCCAAGGCAGTTGTTGCCGTGCAACAGAAATTGGAGGAAATCGCTAGAGCGGTGGTCTTGATTACCGAGCAGCTAAGAAAGGGAGGCCGGTCAATATATTTCGGTGCGGGAACTAGCGGCAGGTTGGGTGTCATCGATGCTTCCGAATGTCCGCCAACTTTCTCAACAGTCAACGAATTTATTGGAATCATTGCGGGTGGGGATGGGGCGTTGCGCACTGCCGTTGAAGGTGCGGAGGACACTCCAAGCCTTGCGGTTAAAGACCTAAAAGCCTTACAACTTGGCGCAACCGATGTCGCCATTGGGATTTCGGCCAGTGGACGTACGCCGTATGTCATCGGTGGATTGTACTATGCCCGTGAAGTTGGGGCCAAGACAATCTCAGTTGCCTGTAATGCTGATTCCGAAATCGGGAAGCTGGCTGATGTGGCAATAGATGTCGAGACAGGGCCGGAAGTGCTGGCTGGGTCGACTAGATTAAAGGCCGGTTCGGCTCAAAAGATGATTCTCAATATGTTGTCTACAACCGCCATGGTCGGAATAGGCAAGGTCTATGGTAATTTGATGGTTGATCTACATCCTTCAAATCTAAAACTGATTGAACGCGCCAAAAAGATTATTATGCAAGTTGGCGAGTGCGATTATGACACTGCGAGCCAAGCATTGAGGGAGGCTAACTTCAAAGTAAAGACGGCCATCGTTATGATTAAGTGCAATTGCTCTAAGGTAGAAGCGGAAGACAGACTTAGTGTCGGGGTCGGATTTATCAGGATGGCTATTCAGGAAGGCAACTTTCGGACAGACGATCGGTGATCTGCGCTCTGCATCCTAGAAATATTGGTAGGAGGCATGTCCAGGATGATCGACGTTTATACAGCAATGGCGCTAGACGGAGATAGCCCCGTCCCGCTCTATTTTCAAATTCAGTCCTGCCTGATGAGGGCCATTGACAATGGGACGCTCATGCCGGGGAACAGGCTGCCAAGCGAGCGCGAACTGGCAGCGAAACTCGCCGTCAACAGGAACACGGTGCGGCAGGCCATGAGTGAGCTGGTCAATGAGGGGCTCTTGACCCGCAAAAGGGGGCTGGGAACATTTGTCGCTCGCCCCAAGTTGGAGCAAGGGTTGAGCAAGCTGACCAGCTTTACTGAAGACATGAGGAAGCGAGGGTTCAGGCCGGCAGCGAGGCTCATAGCACTCGAAGTGCAGGGCGCGGACAAGAAAATGGCTCAATCCTTAAGGATTGGCCTCGGGGAAGCAGTCATTGTCATCGAAAGGCTGCGGTTGGCAGACGAGGAACCAATGGCCCTTGAAGCATCTCATTTGCCGGCAGGGCGCTTCCCCGCGTTCCTCACCTTAAGGACTGAGGTATCTCAGGGCTCCCTCTATGATATCGTGCGCGACAGGTACAATGTCACCTTATGCGCCGCGGCTGAAACGTTGGAGGCAAAGGTTGCCTCGGCGCGGGAGGCGGCACTGCTAGAAATACCCAGTGGCATGCCGGTGCTTTTGCGCGAGAGAGTGACCTTTGACCAAAACGGTACTCCGGTTGAATATGTTAGGTCGCTGTATCGTTCGGATAGGTATAAATTTATGGTCGAGGTGGGGCAGTGAGGGTTACCGGACCGCAACAGCGGTCCGGTTTTGTTTTTTCGACCTGTAGCCAGTGCTTAACCGTATGTACTATGTTATGAACTAGGTAAGATTTGGTTGAATTGTGGACGACAAATTGCTATTATTAAGAAGACTACTCAGACAATTTACAGTTCGGCACCTTGGTTCAGATTCTCTCGCCGTCCATGAGCTATGAAGGAGGGATACAAGCGCCGTAGATATTTTGCACGTCAAGGTGAGGAGGTTGCAGGATGAAGGCTGAGAAGTATGCCGTGGTGGAAGCATCGGTCGCTAGGCGCATGTTGCCGCATTTAGCGGTCCTAGTTTTCATGGCGATAACCTTGTGGGTGTGGCATTATGCTCTGAGGGTAGAGACGGCCAAGTCGCAAGCGAGTTTTGACGAGTTCTCATTGGCCATATCCTCGAACATCGAAAATCGTCTTACAGCCTACAAGATGATTCTTCAAGGCGGAGCAGGTTTATTCGCCGCTTCCGGCGAGGTAAGTCGTTACGAATGGCAAAGCTATGTCGAGTATCGGCAGTTTCGTTACCTTGCCGGAGGCTTGTTGGCAATGGGTTTCTCTAAAGTCATAGCACCGGGGGACTTGCTTGAGCATGAACGATTGATGCAGGCGGAGGGCTTCGCCGATTACCGGGTCTGGCCGCCGGGAAAGCGTGATTCCTACACCGCCGTGGTATTTATCGAGCCCTTTGAAGGGCACAACGTACGAGCCATCGGCTTTGATATGTATGCTGACGAAGTGCGGAGGGCAGCCATGTCGCGCGCGCGCGACACCGGCTTGGCCTCCCTTACGGGAAAGGTGCGGTTGGTGCAAGAAGTCGAGGTCGACGCGGCGCCGGGAGTGCTCATCTACATTCCCATTTTCGCGCGGGAACTGCCCCACGACACTTCGGAAACCCGCAAGGCGGCTCTGCTCGGCTATGTGCATAGCGGTTTTCGGGTGGAGGACCTGGTGTTGGACGCACTTTCTCACCTGCCGCAAGAAATTAGTTTTGTCATCTATGACAGTCCTACGGCATCGCCAGAAAAGGAGCTTTTCGCCAGCACGCCTGCGAGCGATGGAGCATTAACTCATAACCCCCGTTTCTTCCGGCAGCAGACTTTGGAGGTCTACGGGCGTCAGTGGACAATTAGCTTTAGCTCCACGCCCTTTTTTGAACTGAAGGAAGTGTTCTGGGTACACTGGCTGATTCTGGTTGGGGGGGCCATGGTCAGTATCCTGTCTTTTCTATTCCTAAGGGGGCAAGCGAGGACCGTAGAACATGCCAAGGTGCTGGCTTGGGAATTGACTGCCTCGCTCCGCACCAAGGAGGAGGATTACAGGTTGCTGGTGGACAATTTACCGCTCGGTATCTCTATTATCGGCCCTAACATGGAGAGCATCGCAGCTAATGCCACCATGCGCAGATGGTTCCCCGAGGGTGATTCCCGATGGCATCAAGATGGAGGGGTAAGCGCGATTTGCCCGACCACCCAGGCTTTTGTGGACGGCCAAAGCCATCATGCGGAAGTCTTGGTTTCTACCTCCGAGGGGGTGCGCACCATGTTTATTAGTGCCATGCCCTTGGTAGGCCCCGCGGGAGAGGTGAGGCATGTGCATGAAACCATTGAGGATGTCACCGTAAAGAGGCAGAGCGAAAGCGATCGGGTCGAACGCCTGGCTTCAGAGCAGGCTAGCCGTGCGAAAAGTGAGTTTGTCTCCAATATGAGCCATGAAATTCGCTCTCCCCTTAATGCCATACTCGGTTTTGGTGAACTGCTCGAGCATGTTCCTGCTCTCTCACCTAAGCAAGCGGATATGGCGCGGACCATTACTCGCAGCGGGAGGCACTTGCTCGGCTTAATTAACGACATTCTCGACATGTCCAAGATTGAATCGGGGCGTCTGGAACTTTACCCTGTCAATTTTTGCTTACATGACCTGCTCGGAGATCTAGAGCGCATGTTTCGGCCGCGAGCCGAAGCTAAGGGGCTCCATCTGCTCTTCGAATGGGCGGAAGAAGTGCCGCGCTTTGCACTAGCCGACCAAGGTAAGATCGGGCAGGTCATTATAAACCTCATCAGCAATGCCATTCGGTTCACCGACGGTGTCGGCGGCGTGGCCGTGCGGGTGCGGGCGGACCATGTAGAAGGCAGCCTCCAGAGCGATAGCCGCAACTTCATGCTCGTAGTAGAGGTGGAGGATACCGGAGTGGGGATTAAGGGGGAGGACTTAGGGCGCATTTTTGAAGCCTTTTGGCAGGACAAGTCAAAGGGTGACAAAGGTGGCACCGGCCTAGGGCTGGCAGTGAGCCGGCGCCTAGTCGAATTGATGCAAGGCACGCTCACTGTCCGCAGCGTGGTGGGCGAGGGTTCGTGTTTTCGTTTTGCAGTGCCGATAATTGAGGTGGAAAGGTCGGCCGTAACGGAGGAGGGCAAGAAGACCAAGCGGGTTATCGGCTTGGAGCCAGGGAGCGGGCCATGGTGCATATTGGTGGTAGACGACCAAAAAGATAACCGTGATCTCATTCGCACTACACTCGAGCCCGTAGGCTTTCACATTAGAGAAGCGCATGACGGCATCGAGGCTTTGCAAATGTTCGCGCAGTGGTCGCCGCATGCAGTGCTCATGGATATGCGCATGCCCTTCATGGACGGTTATGAGGCTACTCGCCAAATAAAGGCCAGTAAAAACGGCGGCGAGACATTGGTAATTGCGGTAACGGCCAGTGCGTTTATCGAGGATGAAAAAAAAGTGCAGTCGGCCGGGGCAGACCTGTTTGTGCGCAAGCCCTTTAGGGCGGAGGAGCTGTTTGCAGCCTTAGAGCGGGGTCTAGGCGTACGCTACCGCTATGCGGAAGACAGTGAGCCGACCAGCGAAGAGCCCGAAAAACTTCAACGTAAAGGGTTGTTGTCACTAAAGGAGGGGCTGCGCCATGCTATGCAGCAAGCGGTTGAGCAGGGCGATATGGGACGGCTCCTGAGCTTGATCACGCAGGTCGAAGCGCAAGACGCGCAAGTGGCGCGCGGCTTGCGGGAGCTGGCCGATCGCTACGATTACGAAACGCTCAGCTTACTGTTAGAAGATCAAGGAGGAGAGGCGAGTGCATAGCGGAAAGGAAGATGCTGTGGTTATGGTGGTAGATGACACCCCGGCCAATCTTCGTCTTCTGAGCGAGATTTTAGGTGGCGTGGGCTACCGGGTGGTGGAGTTTCCCCGTGGGGAGCTGGCGCTGCGTTCGGCAATAAAAACCCCCCCAGACTTAGTCTTGCTCGATATATTGATGCCCGGCATGGACGGCTTTACGGTGTGCCGCGCCATGAAGGACATTCCCGCGCTCAAGGATATTCCGGTACTGTTTATCAGTGCTCTGGACGACCCCGGACACAAGGTTCAGGGCTTTGCCGCCGGTGGAGTGGACTATGTGACTAAACCCTTTATGGGAGTGGAGGTCTTGGCCAGGGTGAAGACCCATCTGAGCCTTCGTCGGGCGGGGCAGCAGTTAGAGCAGCACAATCTCTACCTGGGGACTTTGGTCAAAGATCAGGTGAAAGATATTTCGGATTCGCAGCTGTCCACCATCCTGGCTTTGTCCAAGTTAGCCGAGCACCGCGACGATGAAACAGGGCTTCATGTCGAGCGTGCCCGCCGCATTTGCAGATTGCTAGCGCAAAAGCTACAAGAAGACGATTACTATTCCCGTTTCATTGACGAGAATTTTATTAGCAACATTTTTTACGCTTCATCCTTGCATGATATTGGTAAGGTGGGCATTTCTGACAATATATTGCTCAAGCCGGGGAAGCTTGATGCTTTGGAGTGGCAGGTCATGAAGACCCACACCACCATCGGGAGGAACACCCTGCGGGAGGTCTGGATCAGATACCCGAAAAATGCTTTTATCAGTATGGGAGTCGATGTTGCCGGCACTCACCATGAGCGTTGGGATGGCACGGGGTATCCTCTAGGTTTGGTGGGGGAGGAGATTCCTCTGAGCGGCCGCATCATGGCCTTGGCCGATGTCTATGATGCCCTGCGCTCTAAGCGCCCCTACAAGGAAAGTCTTGCACATGAGGTGAGTTGCCAGATTATACTTGATGGGGCAGGCCGGCAATTTGACCCGATAGTGGTGGAGGCCTTTTTGGCCATCAGCGCACAGTGTGATCAAATTGAATTGCTTTCCTCATAGAGCCTTTGCAGGCAATATGTCTTGCCTATCTCGTCTTGTTGCGACAAGGCGAGCTTTTTCTATATGCGCTGGCAGGTCAGGGCAAAAAAGTTCATAATGAGTTCATAAACCGCTGTTAGGATGGAGGTGGCAGGTGGCGAACCATTGGGGCTACGGCCAAAGGCAGGGGGATAGGATGGTAAATATACTGCTTGTGGATGACCATGAAAAAATTCGCCGCCTGATGGAGATCTATCTGCGGCGCGAGGGTTTCGTGGTGCACCATGCCCAGGACGGCAAAGAAGCGCTAGAGGTTTTGGAGCATCAGCACATGGACTTATTGGTGCTGGACATCATGATGCCCAGCATGGACGGGTACGAGTTGGTGGAGACTATGCGGAAGGCCGGTCTTACCATGCCCATATTGATGGTCACCGCCAAAGAAGGCTATCTAGACAAAAAAAGGGGCTTTGATACGGGCATTGATGACTACATGGTTAAGCCCGTGGAAATGGGGGAGTTGGTCCTCAGGGTCAAGGCCCTCCTGCGGCGGGCCAAGATTCATGCCGAGAAGAAGATTGTCATAGGCGAGATAGAGCTTGACTACGAAACTCTCGTGGTGCGCGAAGGGGTGGTGGGACAACTATTGCCGAAGAAGGAGTTCTACCTGCTGTATAAACTACTCGCCTCACCCAAAAAAATCTTCACCCGGCGTGACCTTTTAGATGAAATTTGGGGCCTCGACAGCGAGGTGGATGAGCGCACGGTGGACGTGCACATCAAGCGCCTGCGCGAGAAGTTCGCGCATCGTCTGGAATTCGAAATCATTACGGTGCGCGGGTTGGGCTACAAGGCGGAGAGAAAAGTATGAGAGGGTCGTTTTATCTAAGACTGGTCGGCATGCTCATCACCATCCTCTTTGTCAGCAACCTCATAGTTTTCGCGGTGTTCGTGCTCACTACGGAGCGGGGGGTGCTGACCGAGGCCGATGAGACCCTAGTCAGCGTCGTGAGTCACCTAAAGAGCTTGCATGCCGAGGGGGCCTTATCCGCCAATCAGCTGCCGGCTTTGCTCCGCACCGGCTACTTTCGGGCTACCATCTACGCGAACATCGGCGAACTGCGCGAGAATCGCCTGGTGTATAAATATTTCACCGCCGCAGATTTTGCCCTCCTGCGCGAGGTCGATGAAATCCAAAGCCGCACTTTGCGCCGCGGACACTTTATTATGCCGGCCGCGATAGTGCGCCTGAGTAAAAATGGGACTGCGCAGTATCTTTTTGTTGCCCCGGATTTAAGCAAGCTGATGTTCAATTTTCGGAGCATCATCGCCGCGGTCAATATGACCTCCTTGGTGATCGGCTCAGTGATGATTCTCTTTGCCGCCAACTACCTCGTCAACCCCATCAAGAAACTGAGTCTCGCCACCAAAGAGATCTCTAAGGGCAACTTCAATGTGGCCATCAATGAAGTGCGCCGGGACGAAATGGGCAAACTCATCGCCGGTTTTAACTTTATGGCCAAGGAACTGCAAAAGATCGAGATGCTTAGGAGCGACTTCATCACCGCCATCTCGCATGAATTTAAGACTCCGCTCTCGGCCATTAAGGGCTACGCTCAACTTCTCGGCGAGAGTGAGGATGAGACGGAACGAAAAGAATGTGCAGCATTTATTGCCGAGGAGGCGGAGCGGCTGGCGCACTTGGCGAGCAATATCTTGCTCATTAACCGTTTGGAGAACGAAACAGAAGCGCTCGAGCGACAAACATTTCGCCTTGATGAACAATTGCGGAAGGCGGTTTTGCTCCTAGAGGGGCAGTGGGTCGCGAAGGAACTCGAGATGGAAGTCGACTTGGCTGAGGTAATATACTTCGGCAATGAGCAATTGCTCTACCAAGTGTGGATAAATGTTCTCGACAACGCCATAAAGTTCTCCCATGCCCGCGGGAGGCTCGAAATTGCCCTCACCCAAGACCAGGGAATAACCATCTGCACCATTCGCGACTACGGGGTCGGCCTTGCGCCGGAAAACCAAAATCGCGTCTTCGAAAAATTTTATCAGGCCGATAAATCTCGGGGAACAGCGGGCAATGGCCTGGGGCTGGCCATTGTCAAACGCATTATTGAGATGCACCATGGCGAGGTGACATTGTCGGGCATGCTTGGCCAGGGCACCAGCGTCGAAGTTGTTCTCCGCTAAAATAGCATTTTTGGTCATATGTAAGGAGGAAATCAATTGTCAATCGCTCGTTTTGCTACAACTAAAAGAATAACCGTTCTTATGCTCGTCTTGGTGACCTTGGTCATCGGGGGGATGTCCTACACCCGTACACCGGTGGATCTGCTGCCGAATATGCAATTCCCCATGGCGGCGGTGATAGCCTCGTTGCCCGGGGCCGCCCCGCAAGAGATCGAGACCTTGGTGACAAGGCCCTTAGAAGCCACTCTTGCCACGGTGAGCAATATCCGCGAAGTATCCTCTACCTCCTCGGAAGGCCAGACCGTCATTTTGTTGGCCTTCAACTGGGGCACGAATATGGACTTTGCCGCCTTAGAGATGCGCGAAAAAATAGACATGGTTAGGCGGATGCTGCCGGCCGAAGTCGGCGCACCCACGGTCATTAAGTTCGACCCTTCGCTCATGCCGGTCATGGCACTAGACATCGGCTCAGGCACCCTTTCGTCAGCACAACTGCGCGATCTCGTGGACTTCACCCTAGCCTCGAGGCTCGAGCGCATCGAGGGTGTTGCCTCGATTAATGTCAGCGGTGGGCATCAGCTGGCCATTTCTGTCAGTCTCGACCCGACGAAACTAGAGGAATATGGCATCGCTTTGCCCCAGGTCACGGGCACCCTGCGTACCGCCAGCCTTAACCTGCCGGGGGGTACGCTCATGGTGGATGGGGAGGAATACCTCATCCGCAGCGTCGGGCAGCTCACCTCCGTCAGCGAAATCGAAAATTTAGTTGTGGGCATGCGTATTTTGCCGACGGCTTTGCCGACGACCCCAACACGCCTCGGGGCCATGCCTCAATTGCCCATTGTTCCCATAAGCGAGCCGGTATTGCTTAGGGATGTCGGTCAGGTGGAGGAGGTTAACACACTCTCCCAATCTCTTTCGCGCCTAAACAAACTGCCCAGCGTGTCGCTTCGCCTGCAAAAGCAGTCTGACGCCAACACAGTCCTCGTTGCCAATCTGGTCAAGGCCGAGCTTGACGCCATTAGGGCGGACTTCCCCGACCTCCAGATTGTCGCCACCCAAGACCAGAGCCGCTTCATCGAGCAGGCCATCGGTGCGGTGGGCCGCAGTGCCATCTACGGAGGCTTTTTGGCGGTGCTGGTCTTGTTGGTGTTCTTGAAGAGCCTTACCACCACCATTGTCATCGCCCTGTCGGTGCCTATTTCCGTGGTCGCCACCTTTGCCTTGGTGTATTTCGGCGGACTCACCTTGAACATGATGACCCTCATGGGCCTGGCTTTGGGCATAGGCATGTTGGTGGACAATTCCATCGTGGTCTTGGAGAACATTTTTCGTCACCAGGAGGAGGGTGCCGACCGCCTTACCGCCGCACGTCTCGGCACAGAGGAAGTGGCCATGGCCATCACCGCCTCCACCCTCACCACGGTTGCGGTGTTTTTGCCCATTGCCTTCGTGGGTGGCCTGGCTGGGATGATGTTTAGGGAGCTGGCGCTGACAGTCAGTTTTTCGCTCTTGGCCAGTTTGGCCGTCGCGCTCATCGTGGTGCCCATGTTGTCGGCCACCATTTTGAAGAACAAGCGGCGCGTGGTCAAGGCGTCTAGCAAACAACAAACCCTTTACCAGCGCACTCTTGCCTGGGCGCTAAACAAAAAGCTGGTGGTATTGGGGGTTACCGTGGCCTTGCTCGCGGGGAGCTTGCTGACCTTTGGGAGTATCGGGGGCGAGTTTATACCCACCATGAACCAGGGCGAACTTAGCCTGACAGCTACTTTGCCTGAGGGTAGCGCGCTTGCGGAAACCGACGCTGTGGCCGTTCAGGTGGAGGAATATTTACTCACCCGGTCGGAGATAGAAGCTGTTTCGGTGGCAATAGGCAGAACCGGAGGTGGTCGCGGCGTAGTCATGGGCGGCCCTATGGGAGCAGCCAATCGCGCGGTCTTCACCGTGGTCTTAAGGCCCGGGCATGGCGGCGCTGATTTGGCGGCGGAGTTAAATGCCAAGTACCAAGACTTTGTCGGTGCCACAATCTTGGCATCTAGTGCCGGCGGCATGGGCGGGGGCGCTATGGGCATGGGCGGCGATTCGGTCGAACTACATCTGGCGGGGCGAAGCCTGGAGGGACTGCAAAAGTACAGCGAGCAACTGAAGGAACTCATGGCTACCATTGAAGGTGTCAGCGACGTCACCGACAATATGCAAGGTGGTGCCAACGAGCTTTTGGTGCGGGTTGACCGCGAAGAGGCCGCCCGCCTGGGGCTGTCGACCGCGAGCATTGCCTCAGTGGTGCGCACCGCCTTCCAAGGCGAAACAGTCTCGCGCATTTCTAGGGATGGCCGCGAGATAGACGTGCAGGTACGTCTGGCCGCGACGGCTCGCCAAAGCGTGGCCGACCTCGAGAACCTCATGGTGGCCGCACCGCGGGGACAGGTGGTCAGGCTTGGCCAAGTGGCGACAATAGAGCAGGCGGTTGGTCCGGCCGCTATAACGCGCCGCTCTAATCAGCGCTATGTCGCGATTACGGGCACTGTTGCCGGACGGGATTTGCAAAGTGTCAGTGAGGACATCCAAGCCGAGCTCGACAACTTTGTCTTGCCTGCCGATTACAGCGTCGCGATGGCCGGCAACTTGATTGAGATGGAAGAGGCCTTCTCCGGCCTGACTATGGCCTTAATACTCGCCATTCTCCTCGTCTACATGGTCATGGCGGCTCAGTTTGAGTCCTTGCTCTATCCTTTTATCATCATGTTCAGCATGCCGCTCGCGGTCATCGGCGTGCTCTATGCCTTGTTCTTCACCGGTCAGACTTTCAGCGTGCCTTCCATTATGGGTATAATTATCCTGGCGGGCATAGTGGTCAACAACGCCATTGTGTTGGTGGACTACGTTAATCAGGTGCGGGCGCGCGGGCAGAGCGTCCACGAGGCCCTCATCGAGGCAGCGGGAACTAGGCTGCGACCCATCCTCATGACCGCACTCACCACCATTTTGGCACTTGTTCCCATGGCCGTGTCCTCTGGCTCCGGGGCTGAAATGCAGCGTCCGATGGCGATAGCGGTTATCGGTGGTCTGGCGGTGTCGACCCTGTTGACCCTCTACATCATCCCCATTGCCTATGACCTGGTGACCTTGCGGCGACGCGAGCCGCTGCGGGGTGATAGCGAAGAATCTGCGGGAGTGAACTGAGCGGAGTGAACTAAAATTCGGAGGCCCCCTCTGCCGAGCGGAGGGGGCCTTTTGCTGCCAAAAAATATTTTTACGAAAAGCAGGAGTTGTGTAAAGAACAAAGAAAACATACTTAAAAGATTTTAAATTTAAAATCCAAAATAAGTACAAGACAGGGGATGCAGTTCTTATGGACACGAAACACTACCAAAACCATACCTTAGTCGATGTTGCCTACAAGGCACTAAAGCGCGATATTACCGAAAGAGCCTTTTTGCCGGGGCAGAAGCTCATCACGAGAGAATTGCATGAGCGTTATGGCATCAGCGATACCCCCATTAAGCTGGCGTTAAACAGGTTGATTACCGAAGGGCTCATTGAGAGCACCCCACGGCGGGGCGTCAATGTAAAAAGCATCAATTTCGCCGACATAGATGAATTGCTAGACATGCGAAAAATGATCGAGACATACTATACCAGAAATATTTTGCATAATTTTAAGCAGGACCCCATTGTGCAGCGCCAATTCGTGGAGAATCTCGATGAGCATAAATTGCTGGTTCAGCATGGGCTTGATATTAACGATTATTTTCAAGTGTACTCCCTTGACTACGAATTCCATCGCATGTTTCTCGGTTGCTCCGGCAACAAGCGCGCCGCGCAGGTTTACGACAATCTCGGCACCCATGCTTATGCCTACTATATCTATGGTCGCCAAGATAAAGAAGAAACCATTGCCGGGGTCAAGGAGCATGAAGAAATATATGGGGCCATGGTCAACCAGGACGAACTAAGGTTACGGCAATGTGTGGAAATGCACTTAGAAAATGCCCGGGTCAAAATCAAAAGCGTCTTAGCGCGGGCGTGACGGAGAGAGGTGGAAACTAGGGTGGACCTCAAAGTAGATTTACGCGGCAAGGTAGCGGTGGTAACCGGTGGAGCGGGAGTGCTATGTGCCGGGATGTCATTATCTCTAGCGGACAACGGAGCCAAGGTAGCAGTTCTCGACCTCAGGGCGGACGCGGCGGAAGGCGTAGCCGCCGAAATCCGGCGGAAGGGCGGTTCGGCCCTGGGGCTCGGGGTGGATGTGCTCGCGAAGCCCTCTTTAGAGGCGGCTCGTTCCCACATCCTGCATGAATTTGGCACTGTCGACATCCTCATCAATGGAGCGGGCGGAAATATGCCCCGCGCGACCACCGGTGCGGAGCGGACCTTCTTTGATTTAACGGCCGAAGATATCCGCATGGTGATGGACTTGAATTTTTTAGGGACGGTCCTTCCCAGTCAAGTTTTTGGCAAAGCCATGGTGGAGAAACAAAAAGGAGTAATCATTAATATTTCGTCCATGGCGGCCTACACCCCGCTCACCCGCACCATCGCGTATAGCGCGGCCAAGGCTGCCGTTTCTAACCTTACCGCCTGGCTGGCGGTGCACTTTAACCAAGAATATTCCAAAGAGATTAGGGTCAATGCCATTGCCCCGGGGTTTTTGCTCACCGAGCAGAACAGGTATCTTTTGACCGACATAAACACGGGCGAGCCTACCCCGCGCGGGCAGCAGGTGCTGGCGGCTACCCCCATGGGCAGGTATGGGGCCGTGGACGATCTCTTGGGTGCGGTGCTCTTTCTCTGCTCCGATGCGGCCTCCTTCGTCAATGGCGCGGTTATTCCCATCGACGGGGCCTTTGCGGCCTACTCGGGGGTGTAGGGAGCGGTGTTTCCGAACAACATTCATTTGCCGGCGACCACAAGCGGGGGTTTGTCAACTGCCGCCATCGAGGCCGCACTACTAGAATATTTTAAGGCTTTTGATAGGCCCGGCCGAGTGCTCATCGTGCCGCCGGATATTTCCCGCTCGAGTTCCTATGCCGGTCCCATTGTCAATATGCTGTGGCGGCAGTTTCCCAAGGCCGAGGTAGACATCATGCCCGCCTTAGGAACACATACGCCCATGACGGCCGCCGAAATCAAGAAGATGTACGGCGACCTCCCCTTAGATAGGTTCTTAGTGCATGACTGGCGACAGGATGCGGTCAATGTTGGGGAAGTCGCCGCAAGCTACGTCGCGAGCCTCTCCGGCGGCTTGATGCAAAATAGCATTGCCGTTGACGTCAACAAGAGGGTGATTGACCCGAGATATGACTTAGTGATCTCGGTTGGGCAGGTGGTGCCACATGAGGTGGCCGGGTTTGCCAACTACACGAAGAACATCGTGGTGGGCTGTGGCGGCAGCAGCATGATCAATCAAAGCCACTACTTGGGGGCTCTGTACGGAATGGAGCGAATAATGGGCCGAGCCGATAACCCGGTGCGGAGACTCTACAATTATGCTGCCAACCAATTCTTGCCTAATGCGCCTATTATCTATGTTTTGACCGTGACGACGGTGGACGAAGCCGGGCTCAATGTTCAGGCGCTGGCCATAGGTACAGGCGACGAGCTCTTTGCCGAGATGGCCAAGGTAAGTGCCGCGCAGAACATCACCTTTTTGGATGAACCTCTGCCGAAGGTGGTGGTCTATCTTGACCCTGATAAATTTAAGACCACTTGGGTAGGCAATAAGGCCGTGTATCGCACCCGGATGGCGATCGCCGATGGCGGAGAACTGATTGTCATCGCCCCAGCCCTCGCCGGCTGCGGTGAGGACCAAGAGAATGACCGCCTGATTAAGAAGTTTGGCTACTTGGCGCAGCAAAATGTGCTAGCGGCAGTGAGCGAAGATGCTGAACTAGCGAATAATCTTTCCGTCGCCGCTCACCTCATCCATGGTTCGAGTGAGGGCCGCTTTAAGATTACCTATGCGCCGGGAAGAATGTCTCCGGACATGGTCAGGTCGCTAAAGTACGACTATTTGCCTATGGACATAGCGCTAAAGAAGTATGACTGGAGTAACTTGCGCGAAGGCCTGAACTTGGTGAATGGAGAGGAAATCTTCTACATCAGTAACCCCGCCATTGGTCTCTGGGCCACTAGGTCTAAGTTTAACAATTAGGGTAAAGGGGATTGAGAGATGCTGTTGTTAGTTTTAGAAGCCTCCACCGCATCTGCCAAGGCCTTGTTGTACGATGACGCCGCCGGTATCATCGGCATTTTGCCCAAGAATTACTCTAGTGACGCCGGCGATACCATAACCTACGATGCCGACCAGTTGATGTGGGAAACGCTGCAGGTGGGGCGGGAGCTACTAGAGCAAAAGGGGATTACCGAGGTCGATATGGTCGCCACCTGCAGCATCTGGAGTCATTCGCTCTTGATGCTTGACCACAAAAAACAAGCGGTGGGAAGGCTGAGCACCTGGGCAGATACCAAGGCCTCGCCGACAACCGAAAAGTACCGCCGCGACCAGATTCTCTACAACTTCTTATATCAGCGAACCGGTTGTCCTATCCATATTACCTACACTCTCTGGAAGTACATTCACGAGCGAGAAACGGGCAACACGGCAGGTGTCGCCTACATCGCCTCCATGCCGGACTATCTATTCTACACATTGACGGCCGAGTTGGCTGTCTCCTATAGTACGGCTTCCGCCAGCGGCTTTCTCAATTTGCACTCCCTCTCCTGGGACAACGAAGTGCTTCATCTGGCAGGTGTCAGTGAACAAATGCTTCCTAGGTTAGTGAACTCAGAATATACAGCACCTTTAACACCGGAGGCCGCCGCCGTACTGGGCATTCCGGCAGGCACGCCGGTGCTCATAACCGGGGCCGATGGCTGCATGAACCATGTGGCCGCGGGGGGTTTTGGCGAAGACCTCATGACTCTTTCCATTGGGACGAGTGCGGCTATGCGTATAGCCACCGATAGCCCCATACTGGCAAATTATCCCGCCACATGGTGTTATGTGGGGGTCGAAAATATGTGGGTGGCGGGCAGTGCCACCGCCGGCGCCGGCAACTGTGTGGCGTGGATTGGCAAGAAGATACTCGGCACGAGCAACGGCCTCTCGCTCAAGGAGCTCGAGGAGGGGGCGCGCAACTTTCTCCGGCAAGGTGATGCACCGATATTCCTGCCTTTTTTGGTCGGGGAGAGATGCCCGGGTTGGGACGATACCAAGAGCGCAATGTTTTGCGACTTGCGCCTAAATCATGATGTTTACGCTCTCTATTACTCTGTCCTCGAGGGGGTGCTCTTTAACCTCCGCCAGTGTTATGAAATTACCATCCCCATCGTTGGCCGGACGCCAAAGTTTATCAGTATATCGGGGGGTATAGAGGAGTCGCAGCTCTGGCTCTCCATGGCCGCTTCTATTTTTGGCTTGCCGGTGCACACCAATGGGCAGATGCACGCTTCTCTCCTTGGCACTGCCTACATGGGGCTCAAAGGCGCGGGCGTCCTGGACACAGTGAAAAAGATACCGCCGCAAATAGAAATGAGTTATGAGCCGGACTATGCCCTGAAAGATTTCTACACGCAGCGCTTTCAGAGATATCTGAAGCACTATAATCAGTAAATTTGCGGTCGCGGGCGGCAGTAGGAGGATGATGCTAGGTGAAAGTGTTAATCACCCCCAAGTCATTTAAGAACTATCGGGAACTGGCCTACCCTTTGCTCGCCAGCGCGGGGCTTCAGGCGATCGAAAACAACACCGGGCGCACCTTGTCCGAGGAGGAGCTGATTAGTCTCGCGGGTGAGGGTGTTGCCGGCATCATTGTCGGCCTCGACCCCCTGTCGGAGCGGGTAATAGCAGATTGTCGCGACTTAAGGGCCATCTCCAAATACGGGGTGGGGTTAGACAACATCGACCTCGTGGCCGCGGCCAAGCGCAATATCCAGGTGAAGAATGCGCTAGGCAGCAACAATATCTCAGTGGCCGAGCTGACCATAGCCCTCATGTTTGAGGCCGCCCGTCATGTGGGGGCACAGGGTGCTACGGTCAAGGCAGGGCGCTGGGAGAGAATCATGGGTATGGAACTTACGGGAAAGACCATGGGGCTAATCGGTGCCGGCCAGATAGGTCGCGAGGTGGCCAAGCGCGCGCGGGGCTTGCTCATGAAGGTACACATTTTTGACCCCTACTTTGACGACGTGGCCTTCTTAGAAAAACATCAAGCAGGGCTTGTGGACAACTTAGAGGCACTCTTGGCGCGGGCCGATGTTATCTCCCTGCACCTGCCCCTCACCCCCAGCACCAAGCACCTCATCAACCGCGTAGCTTTGCGGCTCATGAAGAAGAGCGCGGTCTTAATAAACACCTCGCGTGGCGAACTGGTGGATGAAGATGCGCTCTACGAGGCTTTAACCACAGGCGGAATCGCTTACGCCGCCAGCGACGTTTTTTCGGCGGAGCCACCAACACCGGGGGAAAAACTGCTTAATCTCAGTAATTTTCTTCTGACTCCCCACACGGGGGCCTACACGAGGGAGGCCAATGAGCGCATGGCTCTCTATTCAACGCAGAACATCATCACCATGCTTAAAAGATAGATGGCGTAGTAGGAGGTAAAAGATGAAAAAGTGGGAGATTCTTAACAAAATCGTCAGCGTGGGTCTCGTCGCGGTGGTGCGAGCCGATAGCGGGGAAGGTGCGCAACGCATCGCGTCTGCCTGTCTCGACGGAGGGTTGTCGGCTATAGAAATCACTTATACAGTACCCGGGGCCACCGAAATAATAGGCACTTTGAGCCGCTCCTATGGTTCGAATATCGTGCTGGGGGCGGGGACCGTGCTCGACCCAGAGACGGCGCGCCTAAGCATTTTAGCCGGGGCGCAGTATGTAGTAAGCCCTAGCTTTAGTCTGGAAACCGCACGCCTCTGCAATCGCTACCAAGTGCCTTACATGGCGGGAATAATGACCATCCGCGAGGCGGTTGAAGCCTTAGAGGCCGGGGTTGACATCCTCAAGGTCTTTCCGGGAGAACTGTTTGGCCCGCAGATAATCAAGGCCATTAAGGGCCCCTTGCCCCAGGCCAATATGCTGCCCACCGGCGGTGTTTCGCTCGAAAATGTGGAGCAATGGATAGCGGCAGGAGCAGTGGCGGTTGGGGTGGGCGGTCAGCTAACCGCCGGAGCCAAGACTGGCAATTATGCAGCTATAACAGACTATGCAAGAAAAATGATCGCTAAGATTCAGGCGGCAAGGAGCAAAAGGACTGATGGGTGACCTTGGCGAGAATTCACTCTGCGCCATTTCATAGCCAAGTGCCAAATGCTTAGATGCATGAAGGGAGGGGAAACGGAGGCTTCGTAAAAATCATTGCCTACCAGGTCTGTCTCAAAAAAAATTAGGGAGGGAAATTCGTGCAACAACTAAAACACGGGAAGAAAATCTTAGCGGCCATTTTGCTGGCGGCCTTAGCGACGACGGTTTTACTTATCACCGGGTGTCAGCCGCAAGCAGATGCAGAGAAGTTTGTCCTGCGCTTCAACCATGTCCTAGCCCCCACCGAGCCGTATCATCAAGGGTTTCTTAACTGGGCGGAGCAGGTCAGAGTGAGAAGTAATGGCCGCCTGACCATCGAGGTCTCACACAGTGCGGCCCTCGGTCGCGAGGAGGACATTATCGAGCAATTGCGCATGGGCGCCAATATCGGCCAAAACACCGATTCGGCACGCCTAGGGATGTATGTGCCGGCAATCGCTGTTATGAACGCGCCGTTCTTCATCGAGACTATTGACGATGTGGTGAAGTTAAAAGAACTCCCCACCGTGCAACAATGGCTGAAAGAACTGGAACTGAAGTTTGGCATTAAGGTGCTCTCCTTCCAGTGGGTGCAAGGGCTGAGACACATGGTCACGAACGTGCCCATCAGGCACCCCCGTGACCTCGCGGGACTACGCATCAGAACCCCCGGCGCACCTATCTGGCAGGAATCGGTGCGGGCCATCGGCGCAACGCCGGTAGCACTGCCCTTTGGTGAGATATACACTGCCCTGCAAACTGATGCCATCGATGGAGCCGAGCTCGTCTATCGCAATGTCATCGGTGCAAAATTGTGGGAGACTGCCGACTACTTCAGCGAGACCGGGCATATCTTACTCATTAACTTTTCTATTGTGGGCCGGGCCTGGTTCGACAGCTTGCCCGAGGAATTGCAGACCATCCTCATCGAAGAAAATATGAAGGCAGGTCTCGCCACCTCGCGCGGCATGGAGGCCGATATCGCCGCCGCCAGGGAACTGCTCATTGCCAATGGCATGACCATTGTCACTGACGTCGACAGGGCTGCCTTCCGCGCAGCCGGCAATGCCGCTTACACCGTGCTCAACCTTACCGCGGCGCGTGACCAAATCTACAAAGAGCTCGGCCGCCCAACTCCTTAACAATCGCTAAATAGTAGGTCCCGGGGTTATCCGGCCCTGCCGGTGGGCGGGGCCGGATAACCCATAGTACAAAGGCATTTTACAAGGACGGTGAAAGTAATGAAGGCGCTCGCCAGGATCTACGACTTGATTTGTCGCGCCGAAATGACTTTGGTCAAAGGGGGCATTGCCATCCTCACTGGGTTGGTGTTTGTTTCGGCGGTGGCACGGACTTTGGGGCGTCCCGTCGGTTGGGCGGTTGATATTGCCATCTTTTTGTTTGTATGGTGTGTGTTTTTTTGCGCGGATATCGCCATGCGGCAGGGCAAGCTGGTTACCGTCGATATCGTGACCATGCACTTGCCAAAACGGGCTCGTTACTACCTGCAGTTTGTAAATAACACGCTAATCGTAGTGTTCCTGCTCTTTCTCATCCGCTACAGCATACCGCTGGCCTATACCAGCCGGTTTGTTCGCTTTCAGGGAATTAGCTGGTTTAGCTATACATGGGTGGTAATCAGCATGCCGATTGGAGCGACATTACTGCTCATCACTACTGTGCTAAAAATGCGCGAGCATTATATAAAGGGATGCTAACAAAGTTGAAGGATAGGCGGGGGGCTAATTAAGTGGCTCTGGTGTTTGTTTTGTTCTTGCTCTTTATGATGATGGGCATGCCCGTTGCCTTTGCCATCGGTATTTCGGGAGCTGTCTTTTTTGTGCAGTTAGGAACCTTGCCCATGACCATCCCAGTGCAGCTTTTTTTGACGCAGTCACAAAACTTTGTCTTGCTGGCCATACCGCTGTTTGTCTTTGCCGGCAACCTGCTTAACGAAACGGGGATTACCAACCGCTTGCTCAAACTCTCCTCCATCTTGGTAGGGCACTACCGAGCGGGGTTGGCCCAGGTTACCGTGGTTCTGTCGGCCATGATGGGTGGAATTAGCGGCTCGGCCATTGCTGACGCTTCTATGCAGGGACGCATTTTGCGTGACGGCATGCTGGCGCGCGGCTATTCCAGAGGGTTTTCGGCCGGCATCATTGGGACTAGCTCCCTCATTGTGACTATGATCCCGCCTAGCATCGGGCTTGTTCTATACGGCAGCATTGGCGAGGTATCAATCGGGCGACTTTTTGCCGCCGGCATTGTGCCTGGCCTGCTCCTCACCGCAATGCTCTTTGCCGGTGTTGCCTATGTAGCCCGGCGGAAGGGATATCAGCCGGAGCGGCAGACCAGGGCTCCCCTAAAGGAGATGGCGTCCACTTTTCTTGAATGCATTTGGGCCTTCTTCTTCCCCATAATTCTCATGGTGGGGCTAAGAATGGGTATTTTTACTCCATCGGAAGCGGGTGCCTTTGCGGTCGTCTACGCTTTAGTCATCGGCATTTTGGTCTATAAAGAACTTACCTGGAAAAAGTTTTTAAAAACTCTGGAGTCTACGGCCGTCGACATCGGCATGATTATGCTGGTCATTAACATGTCGGCCATATTTAGCTACGGCATCACTTGGGAAAGACTGCCAGAAACCTTGGCCTACGCGCTCCTGGGCCTATCCTCCGTGCCTTGGGTAATCATGCTCATTATTGTCTTGTTTTTACTCGTGGCGGGCATGTTCATGGACTCCACCGTGCTTATTTTGCTGCTCACCTCAATATTCGTTCCGGTGGCGGGGACCTTGGGCATTGATTTGGTGCACTTTGGCATAGTGATGGTGCTGACGCTCACGGTGGGGCTGCTCACTCCACCTCTCGGGGTAGTCATGTTTGTCGTCTGCTCCATATTTGAGTGCTCCGTCATAGAGTTTGTCAAGGAGTCATGGATTTTTATGGCGCTCGTGGTGCTGGTGGTGCTGTTGGTCATCTTCTTTCCGGGGCTGGTACTATTTTTGCCCAATCTATTTTTTGGCACTTAAAGATAAAAAGGGGGATGTTGGGTGGACTTTCGTAACAAGGTGGTTTTGGTAACGGGAGCGGGCGCCGGCATAGGCCGCAAATCGAGCTTGATGTTCGCCGAGCGCGGGGCACGGGTGGCCATCAATGATTTGGCCCTATCTAAGGGCGGGGTGGAGACCTTGCGCCTAGTGCAGGAATTAGGGGCGAAGGGGATATTGGCGGCCGGAGATGTGTCGCAGGCAGCAGATGCGGCGAAAATGGTCAAGGAAACTATCGCGGCCTTCGGCCGCATTGACATCCTCGTCAATAACGCGGGAATTGTCTTGCCGGGGCGTGTGGATAATATGTCCGAAGAAGATTTTGACAAGACGATGCGGGTTAATGTCAAAGGGGCCTTCTTAGTGGCCAAGTACGCGATTTTAGAGATGAAGAAAACAGGCGGCGGGGTCATCGTCAATATCGCCTCCGTCGCCGCTTTGAAGGGTGTTACCGACCGGAGCGCTTACTGCGCATCAAAAGGCGCCCTCGTCTCGCTCACGCGAGCCATGGCCGCCGATTACATGAAAGATAATATTCGGGTTAACTGTGTCTGCCCGGGCACTACCTACACCCCATCCTTAGAAGAGAGGATGCAGGCTCATCAAGACCCGGCCGCGATGCGGGCCGAGTTTATCAGCAGGCAACCCATGGGTCGACTCGGCAAAGAAGAGGAAATCGCCCAGGCGGTACTTTTCGCCTGTTGTGACGAGGCCGCCTTTATGAACGGCAGCATCGTCAGCATTGACGGCGGAGCTCTAGTCTAGTTCACTCTTGCTGAGGTCGCGGTGGCGGTAAAGATGGTACACCGGCACCCCCATGGCCGATGCCGAGGCCACCAGTGTGAAGCCGAGGTGTTGGTAGAACTGCAGGCTGCCCGCGGCTGTGGTGTAGAGGTAGATGCCGGCAACCGCGGGATGTTCCGCCAGCAGGTTTTGTACGGCCCCGAGCAAGTCGCGGGCCAGCCCGCGGCGCCGGAACTCAGGGGGAACAGCCAGCATGCTGAGTTCGCAGGCTTCTAAGGGGATGTTTTTGGGGTGGGCGGTGGCGCGCAACATGGACAGACCGACGCCGATATACATGCCGGGCAGTACGCCGAGCATGGCGGGCAAGGTAGAGCGAATGGACCAAGAGACCCGGCTTACGCTACCGAGCCCGGCTACTCCCACCACCGCGGCGACCCGGCCATCTTCGAGCCACCCGAGCAATTTGTGTTGCTCCCTAAGGGAATTGTCCACCCAGAGAGCCATGAAGCGGCGGTAATGGAGATCGCGTCCCGGCGCCGTGCTCCGAAACAGCCTGAGAAAGGCAGGGTCTTGCCGAAAGGCATCAGCGAGGCACTGGACAATTTGTGTCCTTTCACCCGGGCCTAGAGGCTGCGGTATAGCTGCACTCACGAGATGACCACCTTCATTTCTTCTTCACCAACAGATTCCAATAATCTTCCCCCCAATGCTTCTTGATAAATTCATCCCTCCCCGAAACAACCCTGTCTGCCTGGTAGGCGACGGGGTTTTTCTGATAAAAGTCTTGATGGTACTCCTCCGCAGGGTAGAATTGGCTGGCGGGCAGTATTTCGGTAACGATGGGGGCGGCAAAGCGCCTGGAATTTTCTAGTTCTGCCTTGGAGGCGAGCGCTTCGCGGCGCTGATTTTCGTTCTGGTAGAAGATTGCCGTGCGGTAGGACGGGCCGCGGTCGTGAAACTGTCCGCCCGGGTCGGTCGGGTCTATTTGCACCCAGAAAGCGGCGAGTAGCTCATCATAGCCGGTGAGGCAAGGGTCGTAGATAATCCTGACCGCCTCGTAGTGCCCGGACTTTTGTTTTTTGACATCTTCGTAGGTGGGGTTCTTCAGATGGCCGCCTATGTAGCCCGAGTCAATGCTGATTACGCCCTCTAGGGCATAAAAGGGTGAAACCATGCACCAAAAGCATCCTCCGGCGAAAATTGCCATTTCGCTCATTCTGTCTTCCTCCTTTGCTAGGGGTTGGCCTGCGTTTGTGGTAGTATATGCTTAAGAAGAGGGGAAAAGGGGCGGTCATAATGGCAGGTGCGCCGAAAGGAAAGTTGCTCGGCCAAGTGGTGGGCGTCGCCGCTCTTGGGGAGTACCAAGAGGGCTCGGTAGTCAGTCGGACGATAATAAACAAAAAAGTGGGTACGGTGACGTTTTTCGCTTTTGCCGAGGGGCAGGGATTGAGCGAACATACGGCTCCCTATGATGCCCTCGTGCAGATTTTAGAAGGCGAAGCCGACATTATTATTTCTGGCAATGCCCAGCGGGTCAAAGCGGGTGAACTGATTATTATGCCGGCGAATGAGCCCCATGCTCTGCAGGCTGTAGGTCAGTTTAAAATGCTACTAATCATGATCCGGGCCTAGCATGCGTAATGTCTTGCCATTTCAGGTGGTCAAGAGTGAGGATGAATGGAGAAGGGACCTCAGTAGTGAGGCTTACCGGGTGCTCCGCGAGCGGGGAACCGAGCGGCCCTTCGTAAATATTTACTGCCACCACGCGGAGCCCGGTCTGTACCTTTGCGGTGGTTGCGGGGTACCATTGTTCAGTTCAGACCATAAGTACGACTCGGGCTCCGGGTGGCCCAGCTTTTGGCAGGCTGTGTCCGTCGGGGCACTCGGGGAAGATATCGACACCCGCTTTGGCATGAGCCGGCGGGAAATACACTGCGCCAATTGCGGCGGACATATCGGGCACCTCTTTTTGGATGGTCCTGTGCCCACCGGGCACAGATATTGCACTAACTCTGCCGCTCTCGTTTTCAAGGCATTATCGACGATAACTTTTGGCATGGGGTGATTCTGGGGTCCGGATGCCCAGTTTGGGCTGGTAGATGGCGTGGTGCGCACGAGTGTGGGTTATGCCGGGGGCACCACCCCAGAGCCGAAGTATCACCGCCTCGGTGATCATGTCGAGGTGGTGCAGATCGATTATAATCCCTTGCTGGTTTTCCAAGAAGTCGAGGCCAAGTTTAAGACCCTATCTCAACTTCTCCGAAGCACAGCGGTGGCCCGACTCAACGGTTATGTCGGCGGTTTTGGGACGCCCGCGGAGCTAGAGCTGGAACTGCCAACATTTGGGTTCAGCCAAGGAGCAGAGCAAAGGTTGCGGGAGCATGTGGCCTCCTACTAAGTACTGGGGAGGGCATAGTTTCGCATTGATTCCACTGCAATAAGTAAGTTCTGCCTTTTACTATTCTTAGTGCGTGGAGTCCTGCGGCGAGGACGACGGCACCAACACCGTCGCTACGAGATAACGCCCCCCCCCGTAGCAACGCAACCATGCCCATAGTCACTACCGTAGCGGTCATGGGCGGGCCACCATGAGCGGCCTCATCAGCATGACTTGGACATTGGCCTTTGGGATTAGTGCGCCTCTCGAGGCATCGGTCGCTGCCTCAGAGCCTGCCGATGAGCAAGCAGCAATCTAGGGAAAGGCTACGTACTTGGCCTGTACCTGCTCGAGGACGTTGAGTTTGTCAATTAACTCATCCGCAACCTCGCACCCGCCAACCATTTGCAAGATGATGAGGCCATCCTCCGCGCAGTGGTCTTCGGCCGTATGGTGGAAGCCAATGCGTGTCTTGATGTAGCATCCGTACTGAGTCAGAAGCTGCTGCACCTTAGTGGCACCGGCGCTGCGGTTAGCAATTTTGATAGCGACGATGTTCATCTTAGGCGTTGCATCATGGCTGATATTCACAGTTATCCCTCCCCGTTGTTTGGTATTATTATAGCCCACATTGCGCCCGGGGACTAGAAGTTTCCCTCGGGCAACTTGGCATTTCAACATTCGAGCAAACAAAAAGATTTGCATTCTTTTCGCCCGAAAGAAGGAATAAGCTAAGCGATTTCGAATTAAATCAATTATGGCGCAGGAGTGTATTTTCGGACACTGGGGAGAATCCGCAGGGGGATGGTATCTCCTAGGTGCTCTTGGAAATGGCTTGGCGTTGTAAGTCAAGATATTAATTGGAGGAGGGAAAGTGTTGAAGAAAATTGCAATTGTCATTGCCGTCATCGCCTTATTGGCAGCCGGGTTTATAGTGCCGCGCATGCAAGTGGCCGACGCCTCTGGCATACGGGTCATGTTAGACGGCAAGTTCCTAACCCT
>JAGXSS010000094.1 GCA_018334055.1 Peptococcaceae bacterium | reverse complement strand
CCCTAACCCGAAGCGAGAAGCTGGCTCAAATGAGGGCGCTGCAGCTTGCAGCGCCTGAGCCGACCGATCCGGCTTTGATTGCCGCGCTGCGGGTGCGCAAGGGCTGGCTCAGGCCCGATAGCTCGATAGTGGATAAAGCAGCGGTTGAGGGTCTCAAGAAACTCGGGGTGCTTCTGTGCCCGCCGCCTGATGCTGATAAGCGGTCTGCCACCGTAAAGCAGATCAACGAGGTTGCCACTGAGTACCTAAAGGCGGTGCCTCAAGCGCGCCTGCTCATTGAAGAGGCTGCATCTGAACTTCAGGCATTTTGGGATCCCGACAAGGTGTACGTTGAGCGAACCGATGCGGATATTCATGAAAAGATGGTTACGGCAATCAAGATGGCCAATGCCGACCGGCTGCGGGCGGCTGAAGCCAAAGCAGCGGCTGGCTCCTGAGCGTTTGGGGCCGTGCAGGCCCGGGTGAATCGAAAAAGTTGTGCCTGTCCTGCTGTTTGCCCCTATAGGTGTGACCAACTTTTTTTTGAGGAACCCAAACCATGCTTGACCTTACCCGCCCGCCGCCGGATTGCCCGGCGTCCCCGGCGCTGCGCGTTGAACTGCTTGCGCAGCAGCTTGAGCGCATCGAAAAAGCCCGCCGCCTCGGCTGGCGCATGGCTGACATACAGGAAGCGCTGTGCGCAGAGCTTGGACTCGGCAACTTGAGCGCGGGCAGCTTTGCCCAGGCGCTGCACAAAGCCCGCAAGCGCGCCAACCAAACCCAAACCCTTCCCCAAACCCTGGAGACCTGCAATGAGTAGCAAGACTGTAATTTTTTCGCATGGCGACAAGGGCGGCGTAGGAAAAAGCCTTGTCTGCGCAACCCTTGTAGATCTGCTGATCGAAGACGGCGTTCGCGTCGCGCTCGTGGATGGCGACACCGACAATGCCGATGTGGCTCAGCGCTTTGAAGGCTCGGGCATCCCCTTGACCAAAATCCGGCTCTCTGATTTTTCTGAGTATGAGACCGCCGTGAACCGGCTGGTTGATTTTGCTCAGGAAGCAATCGAGCGGCACGGTACAGAAGTGATCGTCGTTAACTTGCCGGCCGGTGCGTCAGCGACCGTTGACCGAGATCCGCAAGTGATCGAAGACGCGCTTGGGGGTCTTGGTGCTGAGGCCCGCGTCATCTTGTCGCTCGGCAACAGCTCTTTGTCGCTTCAGAGCTTGAACGACATCAAAGAAAAAGGAATGGGCACGGTCGGACCAACCCTTGCGCTCGCGCCCAAGCACTTCAAAGACGATGGCTTGCTTGAGCGGCTGAAGAGCGGTGATTTTGACTACGTTTCAGAGTTCCCCCGCCTCGAGCCGGATTCGATGCGGCTTGTGCTGGAAAACCCCGAGATGCTGCTGAAAGACATGACTGATACGCGAGTCAACAAGTCGCCGATTCTGCGCATTCGCATTGACCGTTTTCGCAAAGCCGCGCGCGAGATTTTCCGTCCGATTGCCGGGGAGTACCTGAAAGAGCTGGAGAAGAAAAATGACGAATGATCATGATTCGCTTGAAGACGAGTTGCCGCCCGCACCAAAGCCTGCGCCACCAGCGCCAGTGCGGGCCAAGTCAACCCCAAGCGGTGCAGATGTGCGCGCTGCGGTGCTCAATCAAATGATCAGTGCTGAGCTTAAGACCAAGTTTGCTGCGCTCGATGCTGACGATGCGTCCTGGCTCATTGCCGCGCTAGTCTCTAGCGCTTGCGAAGAAAAAATCGGGCGCATTGCGGGTGATATGCAGCAGCGTGTGTCTCTCAGTCTGTCAGGTACTGATAGCGCGTCGCTGAAACTGCTGTTTGCTGATGTCGTTGATGAGCGTGTTGGCAGCGCGGTTCACGCTGCGGTAAAGGGCAGTGTCGGGCTGGCGGTTGATAAATCGATTGACCGGCATTTTGCAGGTCTCGTCGATTCGCAGAATGACCGTTTTCACAGCCTCACAAAGTCAATCAACAAGATCGCCGGCGAAGGCGGTGCTGGCCCGGGCGTTGACCTGGCAGCGCTGGAGCGCACAGTTGAGCGTGCTGTTGAGCGTCGCCCGGCTGGCGCTGCGGCGGCGGTTGATCCGGCGGCGATTGAGAAGGCAGTTGAGCGCGCGCTGGAGAAGAGAGCCACGTCGGAAATGGCGATGCTTGTAGTGCTAGCAGGCGTATCTGCGCTGGCCGGGCTCGGGATCGGGTCGATGTTCTGAGCCTGCCCGCATTGAGCGAAGAGCCCGCGCAAGCGGGCTTTTTCTTTTCCTTGCGCGCTTGCGCGCCTGATGTGCGGTGCGTCCGCTTGCCCGGGCTTTGCCGGCCCGGGCTGGCTGGTGGATCAGAGTGTGCAACAGACTTCCAGCGCGTGCTCGTGCGCTAGTGTCGCTTCGTACACCGATTTCCAGTCGTCGTCAAGGTCGGTCTCTTCCGGCTCAGGTGCGCGATCTGGCACCCGTGCCCATGCGGCGGCGGCGCGGGCGGCGGCTTCGGCTGACTTTGCGCGGTGCATCATGCGCGATGCTTTTGCTACGTCTAACCAAGCCTGCGCCAGGTCAGCGGCGGTCGTGGCGGCGATGACTGCTTTAAGAGCTTCGCGAAAAGTCGCAAGCGCGATCACGTACTCACCAGCGGTTTTTGCGTCGATGAAAGACGCGAGAATGACAGAGCCCTTAGCGGGCGGGCTGGGATCAATCCAGGTGCCCAGGGAATTTTCGTAGACAAAAGTTTCCATTTTATTACTCCAGTTGATGAGGGGTTTCAGATCATGCAGCTTTCTTGCCTGCATGTGTGTATGATACCCTCAATTGCCCGATAGTTCCGGGTTGTTTGTCCTCTGCTCTACCGACAACTGCCCCCAAACCCCCGCGCGAAGCGCGGCCAATGCGGCAATTAAGCCGGGGCTTTGTTGGTCGGGAAAAGCAGTGGCGCGGAAAAGGGGCTGGTGTTGCTAGTGCGCTGCCATCGCCACTCCCTTCCTTTTCCTTCGCCGCCCTGGCGGCGCTCTTGTCTGGTCGGCTTTGCAGCGCAACTCAGCGTCTGCCATGCGCTCTACGACTCGATCCCGCGCCTTCGCCATGACCCTGACCAGCTCGGCGCTTGCGCTGGCTTTTGCTTGAGCGATGGCGGCATCTGTAAGCTCGCTACTGCACAGATCTAGCGCCAGCTGCTCTTGCACCCAGCCCAACGAGGCTGGGGCGGTGGCGCGCTTGGCGCGCTTGCGGGCGCGGGCGATTGCGGCATCTGCGACTTCGGCGGCGAACAGCTCTAGCTGCTCTGCCAAGCGTGCGGGCGCTGGCTCGGGCGTCGGCTTGGGCATCGGCGCTGGCTCGGGCTCTGGCTCTGGCAGCACCGGCAATTGCACCGGCACCTGGTCGGGCTGGCGGGCCTGCACGGGCTCTTGCTCTTGCTCGTGCGCTGGCGCCTCCAGCACCTGCACCAGCTCCAGCGCCTCGGGCTGCTGCACCTGCACCCCCGCCCCCCGCCCGCGCCTTGGCTTTTGAATCCCTGCTGCCGCGTCAGCTGCGTCAGCAGCGGCTTTAGCTTTAACCCCCGCGACTGTGTAGCGAGGTCGCATGAAACCATATCCCGCGCTCATCATTTTCCGCAGCAGCTTTAGCCTGTCTTCGTGACTCATCTCGATTAAGTCACGCAAGTCAGCGTTCATCGCGCAAATTGCGAGCACGACTCTTTCATTGCTGCTCATCATGCAAACCATGTCATCTTGCTCTTCGCTCAAAAGATGAAATTGCTTATCAACTGCTTGTGTGGTGAGTAAGAGCGCTGTTTTGCAGCAGAAGTTTTTGATGTGTTCTTCAGATTGCTCTTTAGACAAGTAGCCCGTCTTTTCTTCGCCATCGTCTTC
>JAGXSS010000093.1 GCA_018334055.1 Peptococcaceae bacterium | reverse complement strand
TCATCGTTATAGAAACGTTTCTATAACGATGATTACCGAAACATTTACATTATCGAAACTGACCTGCAGATTGCCTGATAGACGGACTGCAGGCCATTGATTTGTTTCGATAATATGCCCCAGAATAGGAGATGTAAAAATCTTAATTCTGGAGGTATAAAAAATGGGACGACGAACGATTAGCCAATTAGCCAAAGGTGCTCTAGAAGAGCTAGAGAAGCAATGCTACGCGAGGATATCAATCAAACATTACAGGCAAGCGTTTGCCAGGATTGCGAGATATTCCGCTAAGACCGGCGAAGCGTTTCTCTCCGATGGCTTGACAAAAAGCTATCTTCTCGACGATTATGGATGGGACATGAACTGCAACGTTGCGCCGTCCGCACATATTAGCAGCCAACTTCGTGCAATCAGGATATTGGCGTGCTATGAGGAAAGCGGCTGTATTCCAGGAAGGCCCTCTCATACCAAAGAACCACCAACGTGCTTCAAAAATCACTATGCCCTGTATTTATCAGAATGCGCCAGTCGGGGCCTTTCTGACGAAACTGTCGCTGGCCGGTCCAGCGATGTATGCAACCTGCTTGTATATGCGAAGAGTAAAGGTCTTGCAGGCGTTGCCGAAATAGACAAAAAATTTCTTGATGAGCATCTGTCTATGTGCAGCGGCAAGATGCCCGGGGCGATGCCCCGAGTGCTCTCATCCCTGCGCTGCTTTCTGCGCAGTATGTTCTCAAACGGCGTTATCCAAAACGACTTGTCACTCTTCATCCCGTCGGCATCGCGATATCCGACAAAGCCTGTCCAGAAGCTGTGGACCAGGGAGGAGGTCAAGGCACTCCTCAGCTTTGTGGACAGGTCGAACTCCAAAGGCAAGCGCGACTATGCGCTCATGCTCCTTACGGTCAGATATGGCATGCGTGTAGGCGACATACTCAACCTCAAGCTGACAGATATAGGATGGGAGTCTATGACTATACGGTTTCGCCAGGAAAAGACGTCTATGATGAACGTGTTGCCCATCCTGGATGATATTGGTTGGGCACTGGCTGACTGGATCACTAACGCGCGGCCCAAACAGGCAAATACGACCCATGTGTTCACGCGCCTGACAGCTCCGTATTGCGGGATGAAGAGCTTACATGAGGTGTTTAGCCGGCGTATGGTGACCGCAGGCATATCCAGATCCGGCTGCGGAAACGCAGGGCCGCACTCGCTCAGGCATGCGCTTGCCTCCAATATGTTCGCCGCGCAGGTACCCCTTCCGGTGATTACGGCGGTGCTGGGCCATTCGACTTCGACATCGACAACAGTGTACCTGCACAGTGATATCGAAGGGCTCAGGCAATGTGCTCTTGACGCAGAGGAGGGCCAATAATGAATGACATGCCCGTTTTCGCAAGCCCGCTTGGGGGTCTGCTCGAACAGTACATCGCGCACAGGAGGATGCGTGGGTACAAGTCTGCTGGCGGTGAAGAGGAGATCCGGCAGTTCGATGTCTATGCGGCAGCCTCGCCAATCACAACAGACCGGCTTACAAAGGAGCTGGTTGAGGCTTACATCGCTCGCCGCCCCGGAGAGAAGCCGTCGACACAGTGCCGCAGAGTCTCCACCGTGCGGTGTTTCGGCAAGTACCTCGGCCGCTGCGGTATGGATGCTTATGTACTCCCCAATGGTGTGCTCACTGTCAGCAAATACGGCTTCGTGCCATACGTGCTCAGCAAAGAAGAAGTGGCTCGTCTTATGGGTGCGGCCGACTTATTGCCGTATCGCGCCTGCTCACCGCAAAGGCACATCGTGATACCCATGATGCTCAGATTGATCTATGGTTGCGGCCTGCGGATTTCGGAAGCCATCAAACTGCGGGTAGAAGACGTGGATCTGCAGACTGGTGTTCTGCTCGTTCGCGCTGCCAAGTTCAATAAGGATCGATATGTGCCAATGGCTCAGTCCCTGCTTCAGCGCTGTCAGAACTATGCCGCACGCCTAGCCGTGGGTAGCAATACCAGGTCGCCATTTTTGCCGTCTCCAACCAGGGGCTTATACAGCAAAAGCACGATAGGGCATGCGTTTCGCCAATGCCTGGTGATTGCAGGCATAGCGTATACCGATGATGGCCCGACCGTGCATTCTTTGAGACATTCTTTTGCTGTCCATAACCTGGTGAGATGGGGTATGGAAGACAAGGATATGAACGCTTTGCTGCCGTATTTGTCCGCTTACATGGGCCATGAGAACCTGCTTGGCACGGAACGCTACCTGAGAATGACGGTGGAGATGTTCCCAAGGATGAGGGAGCGCATCAGTGCCGGGTGTTCCTGGATAATGCCGGAGGTGGGTTGTCATGAAAGTTAGAAACGCACCAACCAATTTTGCCAGATGCGTCACCCGCTTCCTCACAAGCCATTTGCCAGGTGAGAGGAATCTGAGTTTACAGACCATTAGGTCATATAGCCTGGCCTTGAAGATGTACATCGGATACCTCGATTCCTCTGCCGGAATCAAACCGGAGCGCATCGAGCTTAAAGATATCACAGCAGACAGCATAAAGGGGTTTCTGGCATCAATGGGAGATTCGCAAATGCACATAAGCCCTAACACTCATAACCAGCGCCTTTCGGCGCTTAAGTCATTTGTACGCTATGCCATCCTGGAATATCCGGCCTTTCTCCATGATGGCCAACGGATACTTGCTATTCCATCCAAGCGGAGTTCCACGCACGAGATAGTCTACTTGGAAAAAGAGGCTATGAAGGCGTTATTGGCGGTTTTTAATCAGACGAGTGTCCGCGGCAGGAGAGATCTCGCGATAATGGCCATGCTTTACGACACAGGGGCACGAATACAAGAACTCATTGGCCTTAAAGTGAAAGATGTCCGCCTTGTGAAGCCTGAGACAGCAACGCTACTCGGCAAGGGCAGAAAAATGCGCACGGTGCCGATCATGACCGAAACCGCGGGGATAGTTGAGTCGTATATGCACGACCGAGGATTCTTGGAGCAATCTGCCTGCGGCAACCTCCATCTTTTTAGCTCTACGAATAGGGCGCAATTTACCAGGCCTGGGATAGCCAAGATTCTCAAGCGACATTTTGCCATAGCCAAGGCTGCTAATCCGATAATCCCATTTCCGAAGAACATCCACCCCCATGCCATACGGGCTAGTAGAGCTATCCATCTTCTAGAATCTGGGGTCAACATCATCGCAATACGCGATTTCCTCGGTCATACCAGCGTTACAACGACCCAGGTCTACCTGCGAGTAAACAACAAAGCTAAACAAGATGCGATTACTCAGGCCTACCCGCCATTAACAGAAGCAGTCCCTGCATGGCGGGAGAATAGTGACCTCATGGCATTATTGAAAGAATTGTGCTCTTAAATCAGCGGTTATATTATCGAAACAAATCAATGGCCTGCAGTCCGTCTATCAGGCAATCTGCAGGTCAGTTTCGATAATGTAAATGTTTCGGTAATC
>JAGXSS010000092.1 GCA_018334055.1 Peptococcaceae bacterium | reverse complement strand
CTCTCGTGAAAAAGATATTGTGCCCCTTCATGCAAAGTAATGATGCCTTCTATTAGGGCTCTATTTAACGAATAAATATTAGTCTCCCATGTCCAGCCGTCAGCGCCTACATCACTTGACATGAAAACATGTGATTGCTCGTTTTCCGCATTGTATGTTTTCACGTAGGCAAGGTTTTCGGGTTTGATGTCATTGTCCGTAATGACAGCAACCTTATGATTCGTCTTTTTTGCAATTTCAGGATATTGTTTGTATGAAAGACCGTGCACGAAATGATATCAATCTTGTCTGCCAGAAGACTTGAATCCGGATATATGGCTTTGTAAAGCTCCGGCAACAACAAATATTCTGTTGCCCCTTCAACAAGGATGGCCTTTTCCGCAAGGAGAAACTGGAGCAAATTGCTATTGTCGAGCTTGGCAAAATAGTTTGCCGCAGTTTCCGGAATATCAGCGAGGCTTGTCCCTCTATTGTTATTTATCCAGATCACATTTTTCAGTCCGAGGCTGGTGACAATCAAACTGTTATGGGTGGTTACGATTAATTGCTTGTTCTCGTGGCTTTCCCTAATATCGTTAATCATTTTCCGAAGTGTCGTGTGGCTTAGATGATTTTCTGGCTCTTCAAGAGTTATGACTTCCGTTCGTTCCTTGGCCTTGTCAAGTGCGATCTGGGTCTTTATAAGGTTTTCTCGGCCTTTCCCTTTATTCTCCAAGGCTATGCCGTTCTCGGTGATTGCGAGTACGTTCTCTAAGATAATCCGCTTGTTGTCGACTGCAAACCTCTTGTCGGCATCTATGTCGTCTAAAGCAACGGCACCAAAGGCACCTTTTACTTGGTCGCGAAAATCGTTCTTGGATTTCAACTTATCGCTATCAGAATATGTATTGTAAAAAATCCGCTTGTTATAGTAGTTAAACGAAGTAGATGCAGCTTGCTCCGAAGTATTAATCGACAGATACTTAAGAGGGCTCTTAAGCGACAGAAATGGTCCTCCGCCAAAAGTTTTCCACGAAAAATCGTAGTATTCAAAAGGAACCAGACCGTTATTAATGTTTGGGAGCAAACTTTGAGCGTATTCATCGTTAAATTTGCATTGAAAGGAGACACCAAATAATTCATCACGGGAGTCCAGAACTTCATATTCTTTACCGTAATAGTCTGACTGAGCTGGTAGATTAGACAAATCAAATTCTATTTCAATGACAATGCGCGGGAGTGTGTCTACCGAAGGCACGGCGTAGAATTCACTTAGCAATTCACGATTTATTAGTTCTTCAATTATGCTTTTGTCTGCTGTCCTATACCACTGGTTTAGGGCAATATTTACTGCTTGGATTACCGTAGTTTTTCCGGATTCGTTCTCGCCAATAATGACATTAAGTCCATCATGAAAAGTCAGCTGGAAGTTCTTGAATTTCTTATAACCATGAATGGCAATCTGCTTGATGCTGCCCCATGTTTTCCTCACCTCATTATTTTATCTTTTGCACTGGCTTTTTCACAGTCTCTCAAACCCCTTCTTAATTACCTGCGCCATTAACGCCCGGCGCTGTTTTAAGAAGTCAAAGTAGTCCGTGTTTTCCCAGCAATCCGGCAGCGCGTGCAGCTCATAAATGCTGGATTTGTCCGCCGGCGGGATCTTTACCAGTTGGTCCTTCATATATTCTGCCGGGCTGGTATCCAGTATCTCGATATTATCGTGCCATTCTATAAAGGCAAAGTTGGCATTTTGATTTCTGTCGCGGTCGTCTGTTATACCTATTTTGCCTAGGTATGCTTTGGGGAACAGGTGGTGGCGCTCAAGGGCATTTTTCGTTCCCGTTGCTGCCGGGCTGAATAGCTCGCGTGTGGTGAGCGTGGAGAACAGCACCTTGGCACCGAGCGCGTTAAGTGCCGCACAATACCCAAACCACACTGGGCTCCTTGAAGAAGACGTAGCAAGGTCGTTGGGCAGGGTCACATTAAAGTAGTCATTCGTAAACACCGCTACAATCTTGCCTTCAAGCAGGGCTATAAACTCCGCTCCAGTTGTTATATTTCTGAGGTCTGCCAGATCAGCCTCCACAACTGTTTCCGGGGAGCTTGTATAATATCCAGAGACAGAGGCCATAAAGAACCATTTTGCAATAATCTTCCGAAGCTCTGTTTCCTTCATGCTATATTCGTGCTTCCCAATAAGATACAGGGCATAGGTATAAACAAGAGCGTTCTGCGCAGAGATGAGTGATTTGCTCACGAACCCCGCAGCCTCGATGCTTTTAAGAAAGTCATGCCACGTCTGGACGTTTAACACTTTGCCCAGCACAATTTTTAATTTAACGAACTGTTCTTCGCGAAGTTTTTCTGAATAGACTTCCGTTTCAAAATCGCGACCGCGGAGGAGTTTGTAGGCATAATTTAGCCGGGCTCTTTTGAAACCATAGCTCATGACCACGCGCACAATATGTGTCGGTGAAGGCTCAAACAGAAAATTATAAGCCGTGCCGGTTTTGGGGACTTTGGCGCTCTTGCAGAATTCCTCAATCTTCTGTCGGCCTTCCTGCCAGTAAACTGATATGAGGGTGAGGATAAAATCGTCCTCGCCAAGTTTTTCACCGCCGGAATTTACGCGGACGAATATGTCTGCTACGCTTTCCTCATTTGAGTTCCCATTGATCTCAAGGGTGGGAATGTTGTAATCGCCAAGCGCAAGCAGATCCATTATATTCTGCTGGACTGTTTGCTTTTCGGCACCAGCCAAAATACCGCCGGCCTTTTCTCTGTTTTCCTGCACAAACTGAACGAACTCCGTAATATAGTCAAAGCTCCTAGGCTCGTTTAGGAAAACATCGCTGATATCGTAAATCCAATCGGTAGCCTTCTTTTTGGCGTTGTCGCCCACCTCAAAAGTCCGTGTAAATGGGTTGAAAGAGATGGTTATAAACCGCTGATTATACTTTTCATCCATCACTTCTTTGTGTCGCATAACAGCGTAAAGAGATGTCATCCTCTGCTGCCCGTCAATGATGAGACTTTTCGGAGCCGAGTATGGCTTATTGTCCGTGCCTATATTTTTAATCTTTTGCGAGTCAGAGGAATCCCAAATCATAAGGTAACCTATGGGGTAGCCCTTCATCATGGAGTCGAGCAGATCCCGCACTTTGGGTGCTTTCCAAACATAGCCCCTCTGCAGCTCTGGCAGGCCCAGCTTGCCGCTTTCAACTTCGTCAATGATGTTTTTCAGTTTGCGGGGCACTTGTGTAAACAGTTCTTTTGCCATTGGTGTTTCCTCCGTTAAGTCTGTTTTTATGCGTATTTCTCAGCGTGCACGTTAACCCTTGGGCGCCATTAGTGTACTTGTAACTTTTTAGACATCTCCGGCTTCAGGTATGAACTGTAGCTCAAGTGAGCTTCGCATTTTTGCTAAAACACTCAGCACATGAACTATCGATAGATAAAATGCTAACATCATGCGGCACCATCCATGCCCCATTTTTTTACAACAATACAATTTTCGCCATCAAACTTTATTTTCCTCTTATTACCTCTATACCTATCATGAGGATTACGCTATTTTACTATGTAAGTGAAAACTCTAATTCTTCATCGCTATTTTCGGCATTTTAAAGAGTGAAAACTTATAGCGCAACAAGTACATTGTAGCCCACATTCGGCACCCCAAATATTTGCTACTCATGAGAAAATTCCTGTCGTATCCACAACCACTACCTCTCTAT
>JAGXSS010000091.1 GCA_018334055.1 Peptococcaceae bacterium | reverse complement strand
TTTGAGCAGGAATTGCCATGTTTATACACGAGTTAATGCAGTGGAATCATCTTTTATTTACCATCAATTTTTCTCATCGGGGTCATCGAAAAATATTGTGGCTGGCGATGACGGATATGCTCAGCAATTTAATCTGGTTTGCTCTTATTGATGAGTGTTTTGCCTAGGTTTTTCTAATTATCTTGCCTAAAAGGGGTATAATGCAGAAAATGGGTTAAAACATAAAGAGGAAAGCAAAAGAGTTTTGTGGAGTAAAATGTAAAAATATTACCCAAGAAATGCCTCATTTGCAGGTATTTGCTTGTAGAAGAAGAAGTTTATACCAATTTATTTGGTTAATATGATTGTGAGGGAGGCTGAAAACTTGATTAGATTTGCCCACTTATCTGATATCCACTTAAGTGCCGATACTTTAAAAGATGCAGAGGAATTCTTTATTAAGGCATTGATAAAAGATTTAGAGGCCTTTAATTCCAAAAAAGCAATAGACTTAATATTTTTTACAGGAGATATTGTTGATAAAGGGGGCAAGAGTTTTGACAGTGAGAGCGTTTATGGATTTCTGCAATTTGAGTATAAAGTAATCAACCCATTGTGTGAAAAACTAAATCTCAAAAAATGGCAAATTTTCTTTTGTCCCGGTAACCATGATATAGACAGGGATGTAATTAATGAAACAATGGAGATAGGGCTGTATCATCAGTTGAATTCGATTGAGAAGGTCAATTGCTACATAGATTCTGGCAAAAAAAATCAATCATGCAGGATGAGCGCTTATAAGACTTTTGAGAAAAATTTCTACAATGAATTTCCAGGCTCTAAACAAATAACAGATTTCCAGTCAAGCTATAAATTTGAGCTTAACGGCATAGATGTGGGTATTGTTTGCTTAAATTCATCGTGGCGATGCGCTGATAGTTTGGTAGACAAGGGTAGGTTATTAGTAGGGGAAAGGCAAATTACTGAAGCGAGAAAATTAATTGAAGGTTGTCAGTTGAAACTAGGATTAGTACACCACCCAGTGGATTATTTGTCCACTTTTGAGCAGAAAAACATTTCAAATTTAATAACTAAAGACTTCGATTTCCTTTTTTGTGGGCACACACACGAGTCTTCAATATGGGCTCAATCCTCAATTTTGGGGAATCTTTTTATTTCCTGTGCCCCCTCAAACTGGAGTTACAATTTAAGGAACAATAACAAACATAGCTTAAATGGTTATTCAATCGTTGATTATGAGCCTACCTTCAGAGGAATAACAGTTTATTCCAGACAGTACTCCCACCCAAAAGAGAGTTACGTCCTTAATCCAGACCTATGTGATGAAAATGGTAGATTTTGCGTTACTTTGCCCGGTACTGAGGAAACTACTAAACGGTCGTATGAATTAACTCTCGCAGAAAAGATTAAGGAAATGTATTTTGAACAAACGAATGAACACTTAATTACATATCGTTCCGATACAAAAGCACCCAAGGATATAGAAAATCTTTTTGTGCTTCCTAGCCTAGTTGAAAAAACCAGTTATAACCCTGAGGAACCCGAAACTAATTATGATCTGAAAACAATCTGTGAAAGCAATGCCAATCTACTATTAATAGGAACCAAAGAGTGTGGCAAAACAGTTTTACTTAATCGTCTATTAGTTGAACTTACCAATAACATAAAGAACTACAAAAAAATTCCCGTACTCGTTAAATTTACCGAACTGCCAAGCAGGCTAGAGACAGCTATTAGTAAGTTTCTGGGAATCGGAATAACACATGTGGAAAATTTTTTAACGGAACACAAGGTTGTAATATTATTAGATGACATATCCTTCGGTCAAAGAGTGAGGTATCAATTGAAAAAGATAGAGGATGTCATGGCCAAGTTTCCCAGTATACAGTTTATTGCATCCTGTAATACAAATATAGAGGGAGAAATACCAATTCATTTACTTGAAAATAATGAAAAGATTGCCAGTCATTTTAAGATGGTTTTTATTAAAAATTTTAAGACTAGACAAATAAAGCAACTTATGGAAAAGTGGTTCTCAAAGGACATTGGATATGATGCCAATATAAAATTGGAAAAAATCCTATCAGTATTTAGCACATTGAATCTTCCTCGGACGCCTCTAGCCGTGTCATTATTTTTGTGGATATTAGAACAACAGGATAGCTATAAACCTGTTAATAATGCTACAATGTTAGAAAATTTTATTGAGCGTCTATTTAAGAAGTTTGCCCAACAGGAGATATATTCCGAAGAATTTGACTACAAAAACAAGGAAAGGCTTTTAGCTGATATTGCAAAAAGAATGTATAAAGATGAACACACTGACTATCGGATAACATATAAAGATCTAATTAACCATATTCATGATTACTTAAGAAAAAGAAAGTTTCATTTTGAAGAGGAGGAAGTACTTAAGGACTTTTTAATAAAAGGTATCCTAGTTAAAGAATTTGACGAAAGCGAGGTTTATGTGAGGTTTAGATTTAATTGTTTCTTTCAATACTTTCTAATGAAAAATTTAGATCAGAACTCAGAATTTAAGGAATACGTTTTACGAGAAGAAAACTATCTCCATTTTTGCGATGAATTAGAATACTATACTGGCTTAAAAAGAGACCAGGCTGATATTTTGAGCCTTGTTGTAGATAGAATGGTTAAAGAATTTAAAGATATAATTGGAAAAATTAATAGGCTGTCCCTAGGATTTGATACTATTTTCGAAGAAACAAGTGACCACTGGACGAGTAAGGTCGAGAAAGATAGCTTCATAAATGAGATAAGCGCACGAGGGAAACCGTCGGAAGCAGATTTAGAAGATTATCAGGATAAAATACTAGACTCAAATGAGCTTGATACTGGCATTGAGCAAAAAAAAGAAATAAGTCCTTTGGACAAACTTGCTAAGTCTTGGATACTTGCAGCAAAGATCTTAAAAAACACAGAAGAGACAGAAATCGAAAATCTCAAATCGGATTCATACGAAAAGGTTTTAAAGTGTTCCCTAGCTTTTGCTAATGTCTATAAGTTGCTTGTCATGGACTATATTAGTGATAATGACAATCAAGCCAAAGAAACTTTGGAAACAGTCCAAATGCTAGACAAATTCTTGCCCATGCTTCATCAAATGGCTTTATATAGGTTTATGGGGACTAAAAAATTAAGTACAGTAATTCGGGAAAAAATGAGTAGGGACTTTAAAGCAACCGACGGCGGTCAAGTATCCGAACTGGAGAAATATATGTCTGTTTTTTTATTAGCAGATATGAAAGAGAACGATTATCTTACATATATTGAGTTGTTAATAAAAGAATCTAAAAGAACCTATATTAAGGATGTTGTTGTCGGTAAAATACTCCTATACTATTTCATTAGCTCCAATAATAAAACCTTAGACAAAAAATATCAAAACTTGATTGCTGAAGCAGTTGTAAGTTCCCAAAATTTGAAGAAGCAAGAAAAAGGGAGGATAATTTCGCATTATCAAAGTAAGAAATTACTTTATAAAGAAAAGGAGGATGGGACATTGGGCAAAATTGGTTAAAGGTTTGAGACGTTACACCCCATTATAATGGACCCAAAAAATGAGACACGATTTGGCAGGGGAAAAGCGACACCTACGTTGAAGTGGTATACAACAGAAAGCAGTAACCCAAG
>JAGXSS010000090.1 GCA_018334055.1 Peptococcaceae bacterium | reverse complement strand
GGCATCAAGTCATGCAAGCATGTCGAAAGACAATGCAGCACCCCAAGCTGATGATGTGGTCTCAAAGCTTGAGCGTCTAGCCGCGCTAAAATCCCAAGGAATACTGACTGACGAAGAGTTTCTCGATCAAAAGAGAAAAATTCTAAATGGGTAGCTCTAACATGGCGGTCGAGTGGGACGCCAAAAATGCTGCGCATTTTTGCCGCCCCTCACCTCTACGTTAGCGAACATCACAGGAGGTTCTCATGGCTATTTCTACCGAAAAAGAACTTGGCGAAGCACTCAAGAACAATCAGGACAGCATTGAGATTGAAGGCGACCTATCTAAAAAAGTTCTCAAAATTAAAGCAACCGGGACGGTCGCTTGGGCTGTTGCAATTGGGGCAATCGGCATCGCGGTAGTCATTACCGTTGGTTCAGGTGGCACTGCTGCCCCAGCTGCCGGGGTTGTTGGTATTGGGGCCGTCTCCGTCCTTGGCATCTCAGCAGCAACGTCCGCTGTGGCAATTGCGGTTGCAGCTGGCGGTGTAGGTGCGCTGAACTCTCTTCGGCAATACAAGATCGTCAGCAAAGGCGACAACAAAGTTGTGCTCAGCCGAGGATAGTCATGCCTATTCCTCCAACTCCAATGACGCACACATGCCCTTCTTGCCGGTGGTCAAAAACTACCGCGCCAAAAAGTGATGCTTTGCTTCCTGGAGATATCTTCACCAAATGCCCACGATGCGGACATGCGCCGCTTGATACTTGTAAGGCATCTTTCGTTGCTGGCCGTCTTGCGGAAATATCGCGAATCTTTCGCTAACAATTCATTCCAGCGGACCGTCAAAAGCTTCGCTTTTGCCGTCCGCTGAATTCCAACGTTAGGTGCGCTCAGACATTTTCGCAACGGGAGGCAAGGCAGATGCAGGGCAAGCGGGCAACCACCGTCGCCGAGTACATCCACATGGCCCCCAAGGACGGCCAACCTCTCTTGCAAGAGCTTTACAGCCTTCTCAAAGAGGTCGCTCCGAGCGCCCAAGAAGCAATCAAATGGGGCAATCCCTTTTTTGTGGAACCGCGGTTCTTGTTTGCTTTCTCTGCGCACAAGGCTCATCTGAGCTTTGCTCCTGGTCCTGATGCAATGGAAGCCTTCCGGGACGAGCTAGCGCAGCACAAGACCACCAAGCACTTCCTCCAGGTTCCTTACAGCCAGCCTCTACCTGCGGCGCTGATCCGTAAGATGGCCACGTACCGCGTCAAGGCTGTCAAAGCACGCAAAGATGATAGTTTCTGGTAACCAATGTCACGGCGCGCACCTAACAATTCATTCAAGCCGACGCCACTTCGTGGCGCGGCTTAATTCAGGCGTTAGCCGTTTTCAAAAGGAGTCTCCGTGCAAGGCAAGGTCAAATGGTTCTCTGAGGAAAAGGGGTATGGCTACATCGTGGCCGACGATGGCAAAGAGCATTACTTCAACATCAGAGATATTCAAGGAGCGAATCTCCCACGTAATGGTGATATCGTCAGTTTTGAATCTGGCCAAGGAAAGAAAGGGCCGAAGGCATCGTCGGTTTCCATCGTGGCCAAATCTCAGGCCCCCTCAAGCAGCCGGGGCAATGATGACAGAGCCACATGCACCCATTGCGGGAAAAAGATGGTGCCTCGAATCATCACGTACAGGGGAGAACCAAGTAAATCTGTCTGCCCTTTTTGCGGTGGCACCTACAAAGATTTTGGTTGGTGCTTTATTGCCACTGCCGTCTATGGTGACTATCACGCTCCCGAGGTTATCGCTCTCAGGCGCTTCCGCGATGAAACCCTCCAACCCTCTCTCATTGGCCGCACGTTCATCGCTATTTATTACCGGGTCTCTCCACCCGTTGCGAGATTTCTTAGCTCAAAACCATTTTTGGCCGCCGCAATCAGGAAAATTCTCAATGTGCTGGCACGCTATCACGGCTAACAATCGCGTCAACACGGACAGGCAAAAGCGCCGCAGCTTCGCCACGCCGCTTTTGCCTGCCGGTTACGCGAAACGTTAGCGCCCTGCAAGCATCATCAATCGCTTAAATCAACAGAAGAGGAAACTCAACATGCCACTACCACTAATACCCGTACTCTTGTGGGGCGGAGCAGCACTTTTGGCAGCCACTGGAATTAAAAAAGGCGTGGATGCCTCCAACGATTTTGACAAAGCCAAAGAGATTGGGGAGGCTGCCCAGCAGCGCCATGAGAAAGCATTAACCAAACTAGACAAAAATCGCGCTGCTACGCAGCGCGATTTGGAACATTTGAGCGAATTAAAAATCCGCGTATTTACCACGCAAATAAAGTACTTAGTCGATGCTCTGAAAAAGGGCCGAAGCAAAATCTCAGACTTCAATCTTGAAATCTCGACTGATCAGTTGAATGAGTATGAGCGTCTGGTTCTTGGGTCGTTTGAAATTGAGAAAGGCTTAGCATCTGGTGCCGTAGGTGGCGCACTGGCTGCAATGGGGGCTTACGGCACTGTTGGCACAGTTGCGACCGCATCAACAGGTGCTGCCATATCTGGTTTAAGTGGTGTTGCAGCAACCAATGCCACGCTGGCATGGCTTGGAGGTGGAGCGCTCAGCGCGGGAGGATTCGGCATGGCAGGCGGCATGGTTGCGCTTGGTGGCATCGCCCTAGGCCCGGCTCTCGCCATCGGCGGTTTCATGATGGCCGGCAAGGCAGAAAAAGCAGTCACTGAAGCTCGTAGCTACGAAGCTGAAGTTGATGTGGCTATCGCGGAGATAGAAAAGGCTTCCATTGGACTAAAGGCCATTAGATCCAATGCCGCAGAGCTACAAAATGTCATTGAGCGCTTGGTTGATACTTTTGAAAAAATCAAAGTACCAAATGCTAATGATGAAGCAGCTTTTCAAAGAATGGTTATGGTCGGAAAGGGTATTAAAGAAGTATTGGAGATAAAGATCATGAGCCAAGATGGCAAAGCCATTAATGGCCTTGATGCAAGTTATTCCGGCTTTCTTGAAATCACCGGCTCAGAGGTGGCATGATGCCTCCCATCAAAAAGGCAGCTACGGTTTTAAAGCATGCGCCATCAATTAGTTTGAGTGCAGCACAGGAGTCTGTGCAAACGCTGTACGGCGCGTATCTCGATTATAAAAAAGTCGTCGCAGTCGAAGAAACAAAGCGCGAAGCAATCAAATCCTGGAGGGATACAAAGCTCACTGAATTGACAAACCAGAGAGAGATTCTGGAGCTTTTCTTGAAAGAAACTTTCAAGGAAAGGGGAATGGTCATTGAGGGCTTTTTTGACACACTGGATAAAGCAATCGAAACAGGCAACGATAGTTTGTTAGAAAAATCCATTGATGGAATTTTGTCTATTGCTAGGCAATCGCCGCTACTTGAGGCGAAGGCTCTTATGGACGCGATGAAAAATCCGGATGTAAAAGTGATTGATATATAAGGAATTGACATGCCTGTCCCACCACCTCCGAGGACTTACGTTTGCCCTTCTTGCGGTTGGTCAAAAACGACCGCGCCACGCAGCGACGCGTTATGTCAAAACGATGTATTTGGCAGTTGTCCGCAATGCGGGCATATTCCGCTTGATGTTCGAAAAGCATCTTCGGTTGCTGTGTTATTTACGAAATTCACTGACACATTATCGCGTTTTCGCTAACCCGGCAGTCCACACGGACGCTGCGCAATAAAGCCGCGCAGCGCCGGTGACTTCTACGTTAGTCCTTCCCCCGGTTTTCCCTCGTTTCGGTTCTGGGGTAACATCGCCAGCAGTGGCTCTGGTGGCGGCCTGTAGCCTTGCCTGTAGCCCGCTCTGGTGGCGGCTTGCAGGCCAGTGGTTTTCGTGCCTTCGTGGCTGTGTCGGTCAACCCGGCTGCGGCAGGCGTTTTAGTGGCGTGGCAGCGCCAGCGGCGTGCGTCCAGTGGGCGCCGGGTTCCGTGGTCTGCCACTGCCCGTGGCCCGGCCAAATGGTCGGGTCTAACATCGCGCTTCACCGGACTGCCTGCGGCAGCCGGTGAGCTTTACGTTAGGCCCACTAGGTGTCGCATCCCCGATGATTGTATAGACTCGAAGCGTTATCCGTTGTTCATCGCTCGTGAGGCGATGAGGGCGCTGGTGTACGATCTGACGCAAGCTCAAGGAGAGTCTACATGATGATAGCCCTGCACAAGAACGCGCGCACCACGCCCGCCATCCGCGCAGAAATCGCTGCCAGCAGCGCCAGTGCCGCCAGCCTAGCCCAGCGCTTTGGCATC
>JAGXSS010000089.1 GCA_018334055.1 Peptococcaceae bacterium | reverse complement strand
CCGGGGTTTTCGCGGCAATACCGATAAACTCTTTCTCTAAAGTAGTAGAGTGTTCTTTCGGCAAGGTTAATCTCGCCCAGCGTGCGTTGCCCAGTAGCATAATTAACAAGGTAGTCAAAGTGGAAATCGTCGATAATCTCAAGGTCGCTACAGTTTTTCATATGCTTGATGTACTCCAACGACAGCATAATATTCACCGGGAAGTTAGGCTTGCCGGTCGTCCCATATAAGACCGCAAAAGGATCCTCGTCTATTTTATAGAAGACCTACTCGTAGAAGATTGGCGCCCAAGATTTATAGAGCTTTTCACGAATCTTAGGGCTCATCCACTGAGTGCTTTCAAGCAGGGACTGTTGGACGTGGTTGGCATTAGCTCTAAACAAGGTTATCCCACCTTTTTATGCTGTTTATGGTGAATGCTTCTACAACAATTATAGCATAAAAAAAGTCGAAATACCTAGCAGTATCAATGGGCCTTAAGCTAATTTTACTGATGCTGCAATCACGGCTTAGGCAAGAGTTATTGCAGTGGAATAAATAATGAATAACAACATTTCGGGATGGCTTTAAATGAGCACAATAGGCCAAAAAATGCGAAGGGAGTTGCGGTATGATGACAATTGTCGAAAATGAAGAGAAGCTTTTTGAGGAGTGGAAACTAAAACGACCAGGGCTAATAAAAGATGGTGTTGTCAATGAAGAGACATTCTCTAAATCAAAAATAAAAATCCTCTACTTGCTAAAGGAAGTAAATGGGGGTGTAGACTGGGATTTGAGAAAGTTTATATCTGAGGGAGCTCGGACGCAAACATGGGATAATATTGCCCGTTGGACATATGGTATTCAAAATTTAGGGAAAGAGGTTGCTTGGAGCGAGATAAGTAGTTTCTTACTGGAATGGCGAAAAGAACAAATCAGTAGCATTTGTGCAGTAAACTTAAAAAAAATTTCCGGAGGGCATACCACAGTAGCCAATAAGTTGTATGCGATTGCCATTGAGGACAAAGATCTTCTTAAAAAACAACTAGAGTTGTATGGGGCAGACGTAATCATATGTTGTGGTTCAAGTGTCGGTGACCTCTACACAAATTATTTGTATAAAGAAGAAAACCAGCAGTGGAGAACTACCACCCGAGGGGTACGATATTGCACTAAAGGTGATTCGCGTTTTGTAATTCAGTATGCGCATCCGGAGGCAAGAGTGAATGACAGCCTTTTATACTATGGGCTAATTGACGCAGTCAAAGAAATATACGGGGGCGGCTCCCCTGTTCAGCAATATCCTGTGCAGTAGGCATGGGCGTTCTACCGCCAAGCACACCAGCGGAGCAACCTATTTGCAAGAGGGTAACTGGGTGTCAGTCGAAATGTTGATCCGGCTTTGGCCGTAAGCGAGCACTAGAGGACCAATCGGCTTTAGGGGGGACCTGCAGTGCAGTTACAGCAGGCGCTGCTTTGTTTCTGCGGTAGTGTATGTTGCAGCATTCTACGGCATGGTAGCGATTTATCTTTCGTTCAAGCTACGCCTTCAGATGATGGCTAGTGATGATGGGGCATTGATCGGCGGCGTTATAAGACAACTTGTGTTCGGAACTGTCCCAGAGGGACGGAGGACCGCGACATCTTCGAGGTCATTCCCCTTAAGGCGAAAAGGTTTGTCACAGCATGCTACGCCGGCATTGATGACTACGCTTTTTGTGGTGGCTCCAGCAGTTGCGTTTGTCCTGTTGGGCAGAAAAAGGGGAGCGTGGTTCTATGCCATAAAACTGCTATGGGTGTGTCTGTTCTATAGGACGGTAGTCTTATCATTCCGAACACATACGCACGCTAATGCTTGGGTGACCGTTTTTGTTTTCGTAGTGGTGACTTCTGTCGTAGGCTTGTTTAGTAAGCGTGAGCATGGCGATATACTGTTTTTCCTGCTCAGTTATAAATGGACAGACTTGCTCGGGTCAATTCTCCATGGAGTGGTTCTGGAACCTGCTATAGAAGAGCTCTACTTTCGGGGGGTACTTCAGACTACACTGGCTATTACACACGGCATTGGAGTATCAGTTATTGTCACCACCATTTTGTTCTCGTTAAGCCATCCTCCCCGGAAGAGATGGTGGGCATTGTTCGTCGGCGCCTCGGTGTCGGGGGTATATGCCTACACGGTAGTATTGTCCTGGCAGTTATGTTGCATGCAGTAGTCAATGCTACTGACGCACTGCACTTTATCCGGGATGTATCTGTAATGAAGGCAGAAGGAAGGGTCAGGCTATGGAAGCAGTAATCCAGGTCTCAAACCTCTCCAAGGCCTACGGGTCTGTGGTAGCTCTTGAGCGAGTATCTTTTTCCGTGCAAAACGGCGAGATTTTTGGATTCCTAGGCCCAAATGGGGCCGGGAAGACCACTATGGTAAATATCCTATCCGCACAGCTAACCCCTTCCAGCGGGGTAGCTAAAGTCATGGGCCAAGACTGTGCGGCAAGTGCACGAGCGGTTAAATCACTAATTGGAGTAGCTTCCGCCAATCCAAGGGCGCTTTACTGGCGTCTAACCGGTGAGGAAAACTTGAAAAGACTGCTTCCTCTCTATTATCTAAAACGAGGCGAAGGATGCCGCAGGATAGAAGCGCTTCTAAGACAAGTGAGCCTATACGATTGTCGGCATCAGTTGGTAGGAAACTATAGCACCGGGATGAGGGCTAGGCTGATGTTGGCTAAGGCTATGTTACACGACCCTCCAGTCCTCATTCTGGATGAACCCTGGGCTACACTTGACCCAGAGGGGCGGGTAGAACTTACTGAGTACCTGCGCGCTATGGCCAGAGACAGCAAGAAGACAATTCTGGTTTGTGCACACGACTTAGCTTTAATGGAACGGATATGTAGCCGGGTTGCTGTGATACACCGTGGTAAGATTCTCTTTCAGGGAACTATTGATAATATGCGGGAACAGCAGGGACTCGGGCACGTGTTGGAGATAGATATTGTCGAAGGGGCAGAAGCAGCGACACTGGTCGAACAGTGTGCGGGGGTGTTCGACCTCTATAATCTTGATGCAGGGAGGCTTCGCATAGTGACTCCGGATCTATCCTCTGCCTTGCGCTTTATAAATTCTATACCCTGCGACAGAATAAGCGCTGTTACAATACGGAGGTTCTCTCTAGAGGATGCGTACCTGTTAATTATGCGCAACAGTAGAGGAGCAGCCATATGAAGAGAGCGCTTGACGAAGTCCGTATTATCTTTGCGGTCGCCTGGTACAACCTCAAATTAACATATCGGTATCCGGCTAATGTATTCTTCGCCATCGCCATGCCCATAGTGTTCGTTGCAGTAGGAGCGATTTTTGCCCCCCTGGTCGGCTCAGACGAACTGGTGATGTTTACCGGGGGTGAAGCAAGTCTGCCCCTCTATATGGCAGCGGGGCTGATGATGTGGCTAATCTCTAATAGTAGCGCCGGTTTAGCAAAGGCCGTGGAAATGGAGATATCCTGGGGGACGCTATCCTCAAACCTGCAGACCCCAGCGCCGCTAGCATCCATTTTCGCTGGGTTGGCCTTGTCGAACTTATTGTATGGGGGAACGATGAGCGCGATTATAGCAGTTCCTCTTCTGATGTTAGTGCCGGTTCAGTACCCCCAACTACTGGCAGTTAACACCGCCCTAGCCATTGTGTTGTTCCTAGGGGTGGGGATGATTTATGCGTCTCTGGCGCTACTCTGGAAGAAAGTGTCCGGTGTGATACAGGTTCTGTCTTTTGTGGAGCAGTTCTTTTGTGGCGTCTTTCTTCCTGTGAGGCTTATTCCTGTGGGCCTAAGGTGGTTTGCCTATGCTTTGCCCCAAACCTGGGCAATCGATGGTGTGCGCTCTGCTCTGCTCGGGGTTGAGCCCATCGCCACGCGTATCATGGGCACGGTAATTCTGCTTGTGTTGGCTACGGCGACCAACACTGCGGGTCTTATATTGCTAAAGAGAGCGGAGAGAGTTGCCCGGGCTCGAGGCATTTCCGATAGCTATTAGTACTGCTAATTCTTCTATCGTTTTTCGCGAAGGATGCACTGTTACTGTTAACGCGCGATTTCCCTAGAGTTCTTACCGTGGGGTTTTGACCAGATTTGCTCGCGCAGGTTGTGCTTGACACTCTGCATCAGCTATAAAGCACAACTCATGGGCATACGGGTAGAGTATGTGGGCCCACGGTATACAAGCCAGACCTGCCTACGATGTAAGGAACTACACAAGGCCAAGGATTGGGACTATCGGTGTTCGTGCGGATATAGGACGCACCGGGATAGACTAGGCGCAATAAACATACTCTCCGCGCCTATGATAGGTGGTAATAGCCCGTCAGCCTAAGATGTTACATGCACTGTCTTGGGAAGGGCTGATGGCACAACCCTTAACCTAGGGTCACACTCGCTGGACAGAAACGGCCCGGCGTTTAATCACCTACAAAAACTCAATACGCCTTGCGGGTAAATGTCGGTTGGCGGAATAGTATTGACATACGCATAATATCCTGACTTTTGCAGTTCCCACAAAAATTTAGGCCGCAAGGTCCTTGTGCAGCAAGGACCTTGCGGCTTTTTTGCTCTACAATTAGTTGTTGCAGAACAAGGCCTTTTTCGAGGCCCCTAAAATCTTTTTGATGTCGCCTAAGCTGAGATACTTGCGGCTTAGGTCTATGTCTAGGGTCGAGGAAACCGCTCTGGTGATCTCGTCGGCGTGGTCAAAGACATACCAGTTTTCTTCTAACCGACTGCCGGAAGCTTTGTTGAGGCTCTCTACTATCTTGGCGATTGAATATTTGTTGCCTAGGCTTTGCGCTAACAGCGCATTAACTCACGTAAAATCTTACCGAGGGGTGCTATTTGACAAAGTAAACAACCCTTTGATTGTTACGTGGTTGCAGTAAGTCTTGCTCGGTCTCGGTTGCATTTAGTCTTTCAAGTAGGGTATTGCTGTTTTCCTTATCCCCTGCGAAGATAGTATCCCGACTTTGACAGCCCCGCGCGAAAAAAGGGCCGCAACACCCTTATAAATACAGGGTCTGCGGCCTTGGTGCGTCGACACAAATGTGTAGGGGAATGATCATTTTTTGACCGCTGCTAAAATATTTTTTTACCTCGCCTAACCGAAGCCTTTTCTTGGTAAAGTCGATGCCGAGAGAGTCCCCAACGAGGTCTGAAATATTGGCTGGCGACCTCGGCGGTTGTGGTTACGACCTGGGAGGGTCGGCGCGCCGTGTCACGCCGCTACCTATGGAAAATCGGCACGGCGTTACCCGGGGGGTTGTAGCGCCGGCACACGGGCCGGCGACCTCGGCGTGTGCCCGGCATGGGCGTTATCTCTAGGGTGGAAGTCCCGAACGGTGAAGGTAGCAGTAACCGTAGCTTAAGGCAAGGGTGTCCGTGGTGACACGGAATCTGAAGGAAGCCGAAGGCTTTCCTCTGGCCCGAGGAACACGAACCTCAAGTGAGGCTAGCGACAGATGGACGAGTCTGCGCCGTAAGACAAAGTCCTTGCTGCCAAAGTCTGTCGAGAGT
>JAGXSS010000088.1 GCA_018334055.1 Peptococcaceae bacterium | reverse complement strand
AAGGTCCACCGGCAACCACTCGGTCGGTGCTTTTGCTCCGCGCTCCTTCTTCAGCCAGTACCACATCTGCTGCTCTTTCACCCCATGCTGCTGGCACCACTGACTGACGCTCTGGTCACTGGACCGGTACTCGGCCAATCGGCTGGCCCACATTTTGCGACGTTCTTCTTGAGTCATAAAAAGTTCCCCCCTCACCAAATCTCCTAAGGAGATTCTCCCATGAGAAAGGGGAAATGAACACGTGTGTGTCATTTGACGCTTACTAACATCAGATTGCGAAAAGCCGCTCTTGCGTTTTGCAGGAGCGGCTTTAGTACGAGATTTTTCCGAAAAAATAAAAACCACCCACCGATACAATCCTTTGTATCAATAGATGGTAGTTAATTTGGCTAATCTACTACAAAATGATAAAATGCACACCCCTGGGCTAAAGTTCAACGATTTGCGAGAGGGGGTGTGCATTTACCCTGGGGTGTGCTATTAATCATGTTTCCGAGTGCTCAAATACTTAATCTTAGCTAGGCCTTTCTTACTGCGTTAGCTTGAAAGTCATAGCGGATCTGATTATCGTCAACGGGCTTATCCTTTTGAATATTCCGGTCACTCAACCAGCTTTGATAAAACTATATTCGATGACCTTTGCTCCCATAGACTTTAAGTTCTCCATGGTTTTTCTTTCTGCTTCTCGCTCATAGACTCCCGAGAGGCGCCCTATGCATACCTGGGGAGGTGCTAAGGGAAAATGAGACATCGTAGTGAGGGCATGAGATGACAATAGATTATTCGGAAACAAGTCTACGCAGGAAGCGTGCCTGCGGTTTTCGCCGTTTGAGCGGCGGCTTTCAAATCGTTTATTTTATTATCCTTGACAACATCCCATGTAACAGAGGGATTATTAAGGATCGCTGCCTTACAGAACCCGAGATATTTGAGCATAACTTCCCGCACGAGTTCCTCCATTTCTTTCAACTCGGTGGCTGAGATATTTCTGCCATCACCTTCATGTAATGAGTCAGAACGGTATCTGTAATAGTCTTTCACTTTATCATAAAGCGCTCTGATTTTCGCCGGGTTGTTTTCTAATAATACCGCCACTCTCTTCGAAAGGACTTCTTTCTTTCCCTGTTGATTCTTCTGAAGGAAGATCATTTCTAAAGCAGTAGTATACTGCTCAAATCCTGTCGGAAGGTCAACCTGCTCCATTCCCCACACGAATTCATCGATACAACTTTTTAGCAAACTGTATTCTTGTCCCGAATAGTCCTGTAGGAATTGATTACAGCGAATTGCTTCTTCCTGCGTCAAGGTGAAAATTGTACTATCTGTGATGTTTCTCGTTACGCTATTGCTCGTTTGATTGTGTATGTTGTTTATGAGGCCGCCCAACGCCGAAAAGCGGTGTTCCGTAAAGATCTCCTTAAAACCAATATTCCCTTTTTTGAATATTTGCAGCAAGGAAAAGGTCTTGTGAAGGAACTCCATTTCGTTGTTATGGTAGGTTTCCAGCTGATCGCTACACCTGAAGTCATTGTCTGTGTAGGCAACGCCTGGCATCATCCCCGGTAATTGTACTAGGTAGGAACCATCTTTATGTAGGCACATAAAGTAGGCGCCTCTTTCGTCTTGCCTTTGAGAGCCTAAATAGCTGATTACAACTCTCCCGTTCCCGTCAGTTATTTTATTCCTAAATGGAAGGTCATCAAAATATGTCTTTTGAATTGTATACCCGTTTCCAAATTGCAGAGCAATAACACTCTCATCACAATAAAGAACGATCCCATCTATCGTTACTTGAACATCAGCCACACAACATCCCCCCATAAAAATTATAATCGGATATGCTCTCTTAACAAAGCTCAACCGCCTACGTCAACACAAACCGCGGAAGTGGCATTTCTATAGGTGTGATCCATTGCATTTATTAGTTTTCCGGCAGAAGCCATCCTTCCTCGTAACGTATCGAACTTAAGAAGGTCTTTCCGTTTCCTATAACCAGATAATACACACCATCTCGAATTACAAAACCTTGTTTCTTCTCTGCATCCGTTAACGTAATATGAGCCGCCTCTTGAACTCGGCTGTCACAACAATGTAATTGTGAGATTGAGAACTTACCCACCGCTTCATATTGTGTAAGAATAGCTTCCGCATCAAGCACCACCAGCGAATAGTCACAGTTGTACAAGAGCTTTATTGAGTTTATATGACATTGCCGCCCCGAGCTGTCCTGAGTCACTATGTGGTCATTACAGCCGATTGTAATTTGATAACAGCCAGTCGAGAAGTCTTTGAAAAGGCTCACGGCAAGCTTTAAGCGCATCTGTTTGGCTTCTTTATCCAAGTATTGTCCTTTTGCGACATTGCGGTTGTGCTTTAAGAACTCCAAGTTACAAATCCGACAGTCCATGGGGTCATTGTTCATATGGTCAACCACATAGCCTTTTGCTGTTAAATCTCTAAGAACATCCGCGCTATACCACTTAGCCATCATATATCGGTGAAGACCTCCGCCAAGTGTGGTATCAGACGGATATCCATTTGATAGCGACCAAGTATGGCTGGACAGCTCTTCATAATAATCATCACGATATGTTGCAAAAGCCATTTGTTGCCATCCATCACGCATTATAGAAATCGTATCACCATTGATATCAAATTTGTTCTTACTCTTTCTCGGCATAACAAGCTCCTGATAATGCATTATTTGAGGAACGGGTGTACCACAATGTTACTCATATCCGCACTAGCCCTGCTAACGGTGATGACACATTCACTGCGTTCAGAACCAGAGACGTATGCATAGAGGTCCATTCCTAAGGACATCTTCTCATGAAAAACAGTAGCCCACTCGTCGGGGAGTGCTCCTATCCTAACTCCCCCATCAAGAAGAATGGCGTCGACTCCTTCTGGATTGAGAGAAGAGGGACTAAGGATGACAAGCTGATGCTTGTGCACCTTAGAAACGTGAGAGTAGCTAAGTTTCAAGGGAACTCGCGCAAGAACCGGGGCAACGCGCATCTTACTCCACCCAGGTACTTTCGTTGAGTATAATTCATCCAATGACATCATCATATCGCCATCAATAGTGTAGAGCGGGAGGTCAGGGTATTGTTGCCGAAATAGCATGACCTTTCGCAAACCGGCTGCGTCCCACTTGCCTTTCAGTTCAACATAACCGATATCAGGGAGGTGGAAATCCGGCATGTATACCGTGCTGTGCTGCTCCAATTTGAGAGAGAACATCTGTGGCTCATACTTCCAGGGTATCTGCTTAAAATTTAGAATTCGGGCAAAGTTAGCTTCCCATGACGAACGGAACACTTCATCAAGGTCGGGGCAGTAGACTGGCCTAACACCCCAATCGCAAGGCTCCTTCTTTCTCACCTGATAAATTTGAGAGCCGTTGTTCAAGGCTATGTAGATCCCATGGTTGAACCTGTGAAATGGATGGCGCAATGATGGAACTCCGTTCAGGCCAAACAGCTGACTTAATGGTGTTAGGCCTATGAGGAACTGAAACTTTGGGATATTCATACCACCAATGTAGCTCATACTTGGGTCAAGCAATCTAGCTATGGAGCCGTCGCTGTAACTCTCAGCTTGCATGACAACAGATCTGGGGATCTTGAAAGTGGCCGACTGGAATACCTGTTTTTCCTCCACCACTTGTTGGCTCAAACACTTAGGAGCACTACCTAATAGGCATTCCACGCTTGGGGCATCAGCGACATCGTAAATGAGGATCAACTTAACCATGAGGCAGGATTCAATACTATCAGAGTAGACCTCATCTAGTGATTGTATTATGGGCGGGAGATAATTATATTCTCTGAACCGTGACTCGATCGCGGTAAGGTCGTATGCCTTTTGTGCTATGGGAACCTGATTTGCCTCAACATACCTGAAATACTTATCTCTTTCCTGACACCAAGTTGCATATCGTTCATGAGCATCAGACTGCTGATTCATACCCCACCTCCCAACTAGGACTTTGCCCGTCGATGTCTATAAGTAGATTCATTAAACATCAAGGCTTGAGACGATGTCTTTGATCTCATATGCACTGACGCATAAACTGTCAACCGCTAATCTTATTATCTCAAGACCCGCCACATAGTTTTCAATTTTAGCATCGTGCTCCTCTATTTGGAGTGCAATACGATCCTCTATATCCTTAAGAGGTTTGAACAACTGGTCAAAATTACTTTGAATCTCGTGTCGGTTTCGTGAAAAAGTGCGACCATCGGATCATGCTTCCTCGCTCTTGAATGTCAGAGTGCCCTTCACAATCTCCCCAGAGTTCTTTGATCTGATCTCATAATTCATGAACTCCGGAATGGTTCTGAAGATCAGCACAGTCGGAAAATGGACACATCTGTGCTGCTTAATGTACCGTATATTGAATTCAAGCACGTCATAGCCACCATCGACAAACACCTCATAACAGAATAGACGCTCGATTGTATCTCGGTATATTCTCTGGCTCTTCCTTAGCTCTTCTGTCGCATTGGATTGAGATGGTAGCGAAAAACTGGGCCGATCAATTGTCCGATCAATAGGATAGTCCGAATACGCATCGACATTCACGGTTGCTTGTCTGCAAAATAAACCCTCTGCTAACTCTTGTTTATTAATCTCGTCAATAATGTATCCACCAGGCATGGGGGTTTCGAACTCAGGCAGTACAGCTCCTTTAGGAATATACAGCCGTACATCCACATCCTCGTCGTGCATTGTGCCACTGTTGCTAACAATACATTCTACAATCGAACAACTTTCCAGGGCTGCGAAATAGTCGCGATACTGCTCATAGCAAATAACATCGTCTTCTATATCACCAATCAGCTCGTATTTCTTCTTCTCATTATCTTCCCCTTCCAAAACGGGTCCAGTCACAAATCCAGGTACAGTCAATACGCTGCTTGCTTTCAAATTCCCGACATTCCAGAAGCTTTCTTCAACGGCTATACCGTTCTCCTCGCAGAATCTCTGTATCCTTTTTTTCGTACCTGGGCTAATATCACGTGCTTTCTCAACGCCTGTCAATCCCTCTATCTGTCGAATACTGGTCGTAATCTGTGCGTACATCGGGTTCATTGATTTCGATTGGTCTTGCTCATCAGGCAAAGAGCGTTCTGGCAAAACTATCTCCTGCGCCTTTTCAATTTTGCTGACTATTTCTTCCCTCTTTGACTCAAGGAACTTCGATTTAAGGAGGTAATATTGGCGGACTTCAAGCTCATTACGTCCATCCACACCTGTCACCGATAGTTTAGGCGCTCTTGCGGCAACTTGAGCCGATGCCGGCTCTGCGATTCTCTTCAAAAAATGCAGACCTAAGTGGTTGGTGAACTGCTGCATAAGTTCTTGCTCGTTCTTAACCAGCCAATAAATCCCTCTATCCTTGTACTTCTCCTGAAAGGCTTTTACTTTCTTGTACTCATCGGAGTTCACCCTTGATGGTTCCATGGGCTTATCCAAGAAATAGAGAAAGACCTGCTTCCCAGCAGATAGCATTTCTTCTATTTCTTCTTCTGTCCCTGATCCATATTTTTCAGTGGGCGATCCGAATCGCGTCCAGAAAACTGCGACGGCGGCATCGCAGTCCTGTACAAGTTGCTTGTTTAACAGTTCCTGAGGTGCCCCACCGGACTCTGGATAGCTATCTGTCGACCAGTGTTTCACTGTAAGAATAGTGTTGTTGATCGTCCCGTACACCTTGTTGAACGCAGCCACTGCCTCTTTAATGATTGGCAAGCAACTATCAACAACATCACCAGGACAGGAGAACAATAAGTCATAGGTAACTGTCGTCCTTGGCATCTTTCGTCTCTCCTTCGAGTTAGGCTTTCATCTGGAATAGTTCTGACAAGCATTTATCGGACCGAATCAGGTCCTCCAAAGTCAACCTTCACGCTTACCCCTCATCAGAGTGAATGAGATATCGCTTCTCCACAGGGAGTTCGGCAACGGGTAGAGAAGGATATCTTTTGCGCATCATACTTCTTGGCGTTGACGTATATTTGATACATGTCAGCTTGCGAAATGCCGGAGTTGCGCTCCTTCTCAGATAGCAGCTTCCGCTTGGTATCCATGACCACCGTTCCGGCGCCATCAATCAGGACAAGAGAGGCCTACCCTTCTGCCAACCTCTTTTTGTGACTACCCTAATGGACTTACTTCTCTACTAGTAACAGGAATCCTTCGTATTTTCCGTCGCGCATTGTGACTAGCCTATGAAACATTTCTCATGCTGTATCGTCGTCGCCACGGCGATGAGCTGGTCAAAATCACCTACCGTACGCAAAAAGGCACCTGAGGTCATTCCTCAGGTCTAATCTCGCCCACCCACCCTTACTACAGAGCACATGAAGATGCCATTTTTGGCGTCGACCTGGCTGTAGTCATGCCAGTCGATAATGTAACGCCCGGAGAGGACGAGTGCATTATCCCGACCTTTGGTAGTGCCCTCGCCCATGCTAACGCCCCAGGACATCATGCCTTCCTTGATGGCCCCATGATGTACACTGAATGCCGAGTATCCAGCGATGTCATTCGCAGGTTTAGTCCAGTAGTTTGGATCATTCGTCAACCAAACGGCATAGCCTTCACGGTAACCTGAGATATGTTCACGGAAAGCCTCAACACGGCAGATGTCTTTCACAAAGTCATACTTGCCGATGTCCTGCGCTCCGTGGTTCTTTAGGTAGTACGGCTCACCAGCTACCACCGCGCTGAACAGCTTCGTTTTGTACTTCAACTCGATGGGGTAAACATCTTCGCCAATCCGCAAGAGAATATCTACATACTTCGTCGGATCGTTTGGCGGCGGGTACTCAAGCCGTATGACAGCATCGGGATATTGTAGCTGAAGCTCCCACGCAAAGGCGAATTGGAAATCAGCCTCCGAATGAAAGATCTTTCTTTTGTTCCTAAGCCGTGACAAAGGAACTTGTAGATCCATTTTCAACACCCCTAATCAACACGATTGCTCAATCCGTATCTCTAATAACATGAGGGAAGTACTGTATGTGTCCTCCAATGCGTACTTTCCCTGACTCAATAATGGTGTGTTCCAGCCGTTCGACTTCACTTCTCGTAAGTTCAAGTTCGCTGTGAAACTTGGTTTTGTCATTATTAAGGTAGCAGATGAATCTACTCTTCTTATCTTGGTCTTGCATAATTGATATCCGATTGGACGCTGCCAGCAGAGGGAACTCCTCACTATCAATTCGAGCATCACCTTCTACAATGTACAGGACGCTGGTATAGCCCCGGCCAGGCTTATCTTCTGTGCTGGGGATCAGCCAGTCTCGCCCGGTCTTCTTTGCGCGTCTTAGTTTCCCACGCCTAATCCATTGCCGGACGGTGACTGGCTCAACGCCGAGCATACTGGCATATTGCTCGACCGTAAGATAGTCGCACTCTACGCTTATCAGTGTGTGTTCCACGGTTGCAGTCATCGTGCTAATCTCGCCACCCTCAACTTCAATGTCACTGGCTTGGCAAAGATTTAACTCCATGCGATTTTCAAGGAAATCATACTCGTAGAACCACCAAAGCTCGGTCAGAACTGGTAGCTTGCATTTCTTGACCGCCGCATAGAACTTCTCGCAGAGCTTTACTCTATTGCTTACTACACCTAGGGGATAAACGGGATCCTCATTGGCCTTTTCATGTGCGATGAAAAGCTCAAGTACTCTTAAGACGTCTTCACGCGAAAACAGATGGTGTTCACGAAACAACTCCTCGGTAATATCCATTTAGAGAACCCCCTAACGTAAGATGGCTTGACATTATTGTAACGCAAAGTTACGCAAACGTTAAACCATCTTATCGCATCCTGGCAATTGTAGACAACTCTATTGCCAAGGCTCTATGCTTCGATTCCCGTGCCATCCTTGAAGCTGTACATCAGCCTACCGTCTGGCAATACCCGTACCTTCTCCACCGCCACCACCCACAGCTTCTCATCGAACTCCTCCAGAACCAGTGGGCGTGTCTCTATCCCCTGGATAAAACCTTCAAGCGTCAGGAGCTTACTCTGGCGTTCACGCCTCAACCCTTCAAGCTCGGTAACCCGCTCCGCGGCTCTTCGGTGCCTTTCCAGATAACTGTTGTTGCGTTCACTCCACTCATCCTGGCTGACAGCAACGCGGGCATTTTCATAGATTGCCTTCTTGTACAGTTCCGTGACCACCTCAATTTCCTGCCCCAGTTCCGCAAGCTCAGCATCAATCTTCGAGCAGTTGCAAAGGGAGCTTTGGGCAAGTCGGCAGTTAGCGTGTAACTCCTCTCGGTCGCCCATCAGCGTATTAAACGCATTGAGGAATCGCTGCTTTACCACATCCTCGGTGACGTGTGGAGTCTTACACCTGTTTTCACCCCGGTACTTTTCATTGCATCGCCAGATTGTGCGTCGGTACTTTGTATTTGAGCCCCAGACCTTCGAGCCGTAAAAGCCACCGCAATCACCGCAGACAATCTTTGCGGAGAAAGGACTGTGGCAGCTACTGGGCCTGCCAAGCTTCTTACGACGCTCTATTTCTATCTGCACCGCGTCGAACTCATCTGGCTCAATAATGGCTACGTGGCTGTTCTTCACATAGTACTGCGGCACCTCGCCCTCATTGACCTTTCTTCTTTTCGTCAGGAAATCTACAGTGAATCCCTTCTGTAAGAGAGCTTCTCCCTTGTATTTCTCATTGGACAGGATGCTCTTTACTGTGGCCACTTGCCATGTCTTTTTCCCTGCTGGTGAGGCGATCCCCTGGCTTGCAAGCTCCCTAGCAATCGCTGATGGTGTTTTGCCTTCTATTAATAGCCGGAATATCATCCGCACAATCTCGGCTTCGGACTCTACAATCCTCGGCAGTCTATCCTCACCCTTCTCGTAGCCAAGAAATTGGCCGTATGGGAGGCTTATCTTGCCGTCCGCCATACGCTTGCGCTGTCCCCACGTTACATTCTCGGATATGGAGCGGCTTTCCTCCTGCGCAAGGGAGGACATAATGGTTATGAGAAGCTCGCCTTTGCTGTCTAGTGTGTAGATATTCTCCTTCTCAAAATAGACCTCCACGCCTTTTTCCTTAAGCTTTCGTACCGTGACAAGGCTGTCGACCGTATTCCGAGCAAAGCGGCTGACTGACTTGGTGATAATTAAGTCGATCTGCCCAGCCAAAGCATCGGCGACCATCTGCTTAAAGCCGTCGCGTTTGTTAGTGTTGGTCGCGCTAATTCCCTCGTCAGTATAGATTCGTACAAACTCCCAGTCTGCACGTTCCTTGATGTACTTAGTGTAGTAGTCCACCTGCGCTTCATAGCTGGTCAACTGCTCTTCGCTGTCGGTAGAAACCCTGGCATAAGCCGCCGTTCTACGCCTGCCTAACGGTGAGCCGTCCTGAGGGGAGCGCTGGCCAATGGTTGCTGGTATTACCCTTACGCTTGATGCCATCTTACTCCCTCCCCTTCGCTCTATCGCCAGCTTCACGGCGCATCTCAATTGTCCAGCTTTCGCGGCGTGATTTGCCTTGCCAGGCTTTTTCGACCATGCTTCCGTCCCGGAACACGAAGACCAGTTTGTTGAACGCAGGGACACAAATTTCGGCAATTCTCTCGTTGAAGATATCCGCATCAAACCCGTCAAGGTTAAGAACCTCTGCAGCAGTCGCGTACAGTATTGGTTCCGGTATTTGCTTGGTGTGGCAGGCTGCCTTGCCCAACAGCAAGAAAGTGGAGCACTGCCAGACTGGGTTTCCTTTATTGACTCTCCGCTTATACTTCTTTCCGCAGTTTCCGCACTGGATAACTCCGCTGAACGCATACCTCTTGCCAGTAGAATCTTTTGCGCCAGAAAGCCTGCGACGCTGCTCCATGACTGCCTGTGCCCTCTCGCAAGTCTCTGGCTCAATGATGGCCGGATGTGTGTCGTCTGCCTGATACATCGGCAGAGCGCCCTTGTTCCAAACCAGCCTTTTCGTTAGATGGTCTGCAACGTACTTTTTCTGAAGCAGTGCGCTTCCGGTATACTTTTCGTTTCTGAGGATTTCCATCACCCGCTGGCTTTTCCAGTTACCACTGCGTACTTTGGGAACATTCATGGCTCTTAGTTTCTTGGCAATCGCGCTCCCTCCCATGCCACTGATATAGTCCGCAAAAATCAGGCGCACGACGGCAGCTTCCTCGGGGTTGATCTCCACTTTACCCTTGCCGATTCGGTAGCCAAACATAAACCTCAGGTTGGCCAGCTCTCCATTCTCGAACTGTTTACGGATTCGCCATTTGCAGTTTTCACTTGCCGACAGGCTCTCTTCCTGTGCGTAAGACGCGAGAATTGTCAGCATAAGCTCGCCGTCGCCGCTAATCGAGTGGATATTCTGCTCCTCGAAATACACATCCACACCCAGTAGTTTCAGCTCCCGCACAGTCTCAAGTAGTGTAACGGTATTCCTGGCAAAGCGTGAAATTGACTTTGTGATAACAATGTCAATTTGACCGTTCCTACAGTTTGCAAGCATCTTCTGGAACTCGGGCCTGCTGTCCTTGGTCCCCGTCACGGCTCCGTCCGCATAGACTCCGGCGTACTCCCAGTCAGGTCGCCGCTGAATCAGTCCGCTGTAGTAGCTGACCTGAGCGGCAAGGGAGTGAAGCATTGCTTCCTTTCCGCTAGATACACGCGCGTAGGCTGCGACTCTCCGCTTTGCAGGAAACAACTGAGCAGTCAGGGCTGTCTTTGTTACTGTCCTTTCCATAAACGACCTCCTCTTGCTATGACATATTCGCTCTAAACGCCGGTGTTATCAAGCACTTTAGCGATATATGCTGCACGAAGTCAGAGCATATTTATGGGCTATTGCCATATCAATTTGTTTCAATTCATCCTCAGAGATAATGCCTTCAGCAAGCCATTTTCTTAATACCGTTACCGCTGTCTTGTAGTGGATGATAGCCTTTTCTTTACTCATGGCGCCGCCTTAGATTTACCGTAGCAGGCGCGTGAACAGTATTTGCGGTTCTTGTTTCCGTAGCTTTCACAGGCGGCGCCGCAGTGGGCACACGTGAAGGGATATAGCGCTTTACGGTTGAGCGCTTCCGGGTGGGCGTTCCACCAGGTCATACGGCATTTAACGGAACAGAATCGCTTTTGTTTGGCACCGGCGGTATGGGTGAGCAGTACTCCGCACTGACGGCAAAGAATCCCTGGAGCCTGATTGGCAATTACCATGCCGACACCGCTGAGGTTGTTGCGGCGGCAGAACGATTTGACCGTGTTTTCAGATGTGCCAAGGAGCGTGGCTATCTTTGTATAGCTATGGCCCATGCTGCGCATCTGTGTGATTGTCTCTTTCTGCTGGTTTGTCATTTGGTTACCCCCTTCAAGGACAGGCCCTTAGGTGCCTTCGCCTTAAGCCACCGCAGGAGGTAAAATCGGACGGTTTGGGTGCAATTAAATAAGACCCCTGGAGCGGAGAGAAACTTTCCGCGCTAGGGGTCTTATGTTTGTGTCACCTAGGAATCTTCAATTTTTGTCCAGGGAAGATGGTGCTCCTAGTAAGCCCATTCATCTTCATGATTTCGGGATAACGATCCCCCCTGCCTAGCTTCGCCACAGCTATTTTCCACAGGGACTCACCCTTGATGACGGTGTAAGTATCATAAGCCTCTGGGGGCATGCCTGTTTGGGTAGTTGTATCGCCCTCCGCTAGTGCCTTCTCAACATCAGCCCGGAAGGTCTCCATGTTCTTACCGTGCCTGGGGAACCAATGCATTACGTCTGCATGGTTGCTGGCAACGCCAAGTTTATACCCTTCCGAATGGCATATGATATTCTTTCCATTGAGTCCGTATTGCTTGCAGAGATGGACGCAAAGCTCCAGGGCTTCCTTGTAAACGGCATTAAAATACGAGGCATCGGTCAGACCGTCCTCGCAGATTTCAAAGCCGATATGAGTATCATTTGCTGAACCTCCGGCATGCCAGCCGCGATGGTTCCACGGCAGGGTCTGATAGGTGGCGATGCTTCCGTCAGCTAGTTTGCCGATAAAACAGTGGACACAGACCTGTCTGCCATCCGGCCTGTACTGATTCCAGTGGTTGTTATGCCGGTTCTTGCCCAACAGCCCGTCGTCCGGGCCGACGTAGCGCCTCAGCCACGGGTTGTTCGCGCCGGTGGAGTGAACCATGATACCTTTCGGCGCAATCGTTCTGTTTGCCTTGTAGCAAGCGTTGTTGGTGAAAATCAACGTACGAAGGTTCATTTGTCTACCCCCTCGCCATCGCAGGAGTTGAGTTGCGCCAATATCATCCTGAGCTTCTCGGGGATAGGCAGCCCAATGTGGCCCGCATTCTCCAGGATGGAAATGCCTTCGTTGCTCAAGTAAAAGAAAATTACCGCTGTCCGGATCGCGCCGCCGTCGCCAATCACCTGGTTGTCGACGATATGCCCTACACCCACCAGTACAAAGATGAGCACCTTCTTAAAGATGCCCCTTGCGCCTATCTCGCTGGAGAGCTTTTTATCAGCAATTGCGCACATGACGCCGGTCAGATAGTCGATAACTACAAAGGCGATCAGCGCGTAAAGGAAACCGTCTAGGCCGCCAAGAAACCAGCCTAGAAAACCGCCGATGGCGGTAAAGGCCGCCTGTACCCAGTTCCAGAATACTTTCATTGTTGTTTGCCTCCCATCCATCGTTACGGGGTCAAAAAGTTTAGCAATTGCATGTGCCCTTCTTATCCCCGCTCGAGAAATTGCTAGCCATGTCGTACGCGCAGGTACAATGCTACGAAAGTCGGAAACCCACAGAATCAATTAATTTCACGACCGTATCCATTAGATCAGCCCCTCCCGAATCTTAAACACAAGCGGGTCTTGATGTCCCAAGGCCCACAATCCGACGCCTTTCAGCCCCCACCTGTGTTTTGCAAGGTTTGCCAGTACGTCAAAGTGCTCTGCGTCAGAATAATGGGCAATTGAAAAGCCCCGCTCATCTCCTAAGAAAAGCTGGGCCAGCCACAAACCCCGGTCGCGGAGACGAAAAATAACGCTCCTGTCATCGTCAAATGCAGCTAAAGGGGTACTGTGGAAGTACTCAAAGTCTAAGGAAATACTCACCTGCCTGGTCGATTCTTCTTCCCCCGGCCCGTCAAAGCGGAAATACTCCCACGGATCAATCCACGTCACGCCGGTACGCTCGATTCGCCCCCAGCGTTGGACAAGTCCGTCAGGCAAGACCACGTCCAAGGCTTCCTGCGGCACATAGACATAGGGGTCGCCGGCGTCCAACAGGCTGCACTCACAGGCCGCGCTGCTGGTGTGGATGCCAAAACCGCCGAGGCTGGGGAGGGATGCTGTCATCCCAAACACCCGGGACGTTCCTACCCAGCACTGCAATTCACTCCCGCGCGTTCTTACCCGCAAGGTATACCAAACATTTAGGTCCACGCTCTGCGCCACGCCCGGCTGCAAACGCACCCATATCCCGGCTTGCCGCTGCCAAAGCTCCGCTGTTTGCGTGCTTCGCCGGAGCAAGAACAAATACAGGTCGTTGACTCCCTGGGCTTTGAAAACAATGCCCATGGTACCGCTGCCGGCGGTCATTTGCATCCTAGCCCTGATGTTTAGGTCACCAAACCTGTAATAGGACAGATGCGCCTGAGCGTCAAGGCTTGCCGGGTCAGATTGAATTAATACTCGCCTTGTTGGGTCTGTGTCGATGCTCCACGTGTCCCCAAGCCGGGTGTAAAACCCTAGTGTGTTGTCCCGGAAGTCGTCATACCAAATCCAGGCGTGCTCCGGGGCATTTTGCAGCACCTCAGAAGTAAGGACAAATTGCTCCGGCATCACCAAAGCGCCGCCTACCGCCTTAAACCTCCTCGGCGTGAGCGTAAAGGAGGCTTCCCCGCCGGTCATGCTGAAGCTAAAACGCGAGCAGACCCTAAAGCCCCAAAACTGGATGCCGTATTGGCTGCCCTCGCCCCGCACTTCCAGGGTGTGGCTTCCAGCAGAAAGATTAAACCTGCCAGCTATCAACCAGTGCGTTTTGCGGTGAAGGGGGTACCAGTCCGGGAATGGCCCGATTTGCACCGGAACCCCGTTTAACCACAACTGCAAGACCTGACGGTTCCACCAGGGAAGATTCACCCGCGCCGCTAGGTCATATTCCCCGGACTGGGGGACGGAAAACGAGAAGATGGCCAGACCCTCTGCTTCCCGCGTCGGAGCTGTCCCGGGAGGAGAACCCGGCGGTATGGGGAGAAGCTCGGGCGCCCTGGAGGTAATCCATCCGGTGCCCACCGGCATGGCTCCAGATATTTCATTAAAGTCGCTGCCTGTCCTGTCCACGACCTGCCCGATAAACTCAGGTTGCTGGTTTTTTTCATATGTGATCAGGTAGTCTCTCCTGACCCTGCCTACTTGGCCGGAAACCCTAAAGATAGGGCTTGTGACCTGCACCGCATCCATCCCGTCTTGGTAATCGTAAATATGAAGAAGGAGGTATGGGCTTTGGCTGTCCTCGTCCAGAAAACCGGCAAAGGGAATGCGTGGCTGTAGTTCATGAAAAGTAAAGTCCCCTTGCTGCCAGCCTAGCCAGGCGAGGAAGGTACCGCCACTGCCCCGGTGACCTACGGGCCTGCGGTCAATTCGCCAGTTAAAGCCGAAGCCGGGAATGCCGAGAAAGATTTTCCCCTTAGGTATGCGCGTTACCGCGTAGTCATAGATTTCTTCCATCCACCACATCGGGCTGATAGGACCGGGGGCACTTCCCGCCCAAGCAAAGGCGTAGCTCATGATGACGCAGGTATCGAAGTAAGGCTCCATACGCCTATAATCACACCAACGCTCCCACCACGGAAGCCTGTCCCCGGTCATCGGCGGCAAGTCCCAGTGCACGTAACGTTGTGTTGGACGGCTCTTGATGCTCTCGTAAATCCTCTTCGCCAGGGCCACCACGCCATCCGGATTGTCGTTCGGCCCTTTTTCCAAGTCGATATCTACTCCTGCGGCAAAAGGGTATTCGTCTAGGATACGGTGCAGCTCGCTAATGAACAGGTCCTGTGCGCCTCCCGTATTCTCCACGATGGCCTGGAAGCGGGAAAGGATACCGTCATTACGCACCGTCAGCAGATGGACTATATGCGGCCAGCGCGCTACCCGAGCCAAATCTGCGGCAGGAATGCTGCCCACAAGTCTTCCGGTATTGTCAGGCACCAGAAAATCAAAGTGTCCCATGTGAGTTAGCCGGTCGCCAAAGTCCCACCATTCCTGCCTGGCACGTGTGGTTTTCAAAAAAGACCAGGACATGAAAGCCCGGCCGTCTTGCCGCATGCTCATATTCTCCTGCCTCCCTCCGCCAGCTGCCATTCCTGAAGCTCTACGAGCACCCTAGCCGAGGGTTCCGGGCGGGGAGCGGCTTGTCCCGCGTCATGGCCTAAAAAGGAGACAGGAAAGCGGGGATTACCCCAAGCAGCATATAGAAAATCTCCCCGAAAGCCCTGCGTGAGCGTGCCGTTCTTTAACACCCGCCGGCCTGTGCCGATGACTTCTAACTCCTGGTTTCGAGCCAGTTCCTCCGGGAAGGAGAAAGCCCTCGTCAGCTGGTCCTGCCACAAGGCAATGCCTCTCGTTAGACTTTCTTTTGCCCGGATATGAAAATCCAGCGCTGTGGGCACGATAACCGCCTCCGGCTCCACCAACCAGTAAGCCCCCCGGTTGGGAATGATGAGTGTTCTTCGGCCCCTGATCACCGCGTTGAAATGTTTTAGCGGGGCAGGGCTGCCGCTCTCTCGCAGCTTCTGCAGCATCTCTTTGGTGTTTTGGGAATACCCGGTCAACTGCTCGCCGTCTTGCAGCATGACATCCGTAGCCGAGAAAGAACCTACAGCATCAGTCAGGACTAGTCTAACCTGAACGCGGTTAACTCGTTTTCCTGCTCCTGTTTCAAGGCGAAACAGATAACGCTTCATATCCGTCACCTACTCACTCGCATAAATTTCGCCGGCCGCCTTGACATTCCGCACGAACTATGGATAAACTCTTGAAAACGGAGCAACTTGGATGGAATTAACATACTCAGGGGAGGGTCTATGAGACGCAAATTCCTAATAGTAGGGACAGCAGTATTGATAATCGCAGCGCTTGTCGTGATAGCGGTCAAAATCACTTCGGCCAAAGACTACACTGGCGTTGCAGTCTCCCCTCTGCCCGTTGACGAGCAAGTTAGGGTGGCGCGTAGTGTCCGCCTTTCCGCCGTCGTTAACTGGGGAGAGGGAGGCCCCATGTACCCCCGAGAGGTCGTCGAAGCCTTTTTGCTTGGCCACCCCTACCCCGATTTTCTTGACGCCAAATATGGCAAGCCAGAGTTATGCGGCAGATCAAAGGAGCGAAACGAGATTGCCTTTCTTAGGCAGTCCACCATCGACCATGAAAGAACCCGCATTTTTTATCACTACATCATTCCTCCGGAGGCGGTCTATCAGCGGACGATTAACATTTACACCCGGTCCGGCATATACACTATAGGGCTGTATGTCGACCGGCGTGGGCGCATCATACGCTCATGGAGCAACTTCAACAACCCATGGCGGGGGCCAGGCTAATGCCGGCCCCTACCTTATTGCTACGCGAGCGATGTGCGAATCGTGCTGGTGGCCGGCCTATTAAACGGTAGTCCTGTGTCGACAAATGCCCAAGTACTGCCGACCGGATCCGCATGCTGCCATCCCCACGCGGTCAGAGATATCGGCCGTAAGACGGCAGTTACTTGCCAAAACGCGCACCAAGTCTGCCCCATTGGGGCCGCAATACCGGTGCGGATAGCTACCATCGAACCAACAGGCAAAGTCTCAATTAGCACGCCGTCCCTGTTTCTGAGTTGCGCGGGACGGTTTTGTATTGGGTATGTTCGCAAACCCCCGTTCCAAAAATCAGTGCCCCAAAATAAATTTTCGACTGGGGTAAACCCCTGCGGCCAGCTAACGGCACTGGTAACGAAACCCCACTGAAGGACACCGGCGGAATTACGAATCATCACCCTAAGGTCCCAAGGCCAGTCGGGGTCCCAGGTGTTTGGGCGAAGCCAACTGCTCTGAAACCTGAAGTAATCATTAGTCTCAATCGTCCCAATCTGCACACCACCGGAGGTACCGTGTACAACGTCTCGCACTGGAACAGGCAGTCCTTTGTTTACGCAAAATAGGTTGTGTGTTGTTTCGTTTAGAAACTTCCTTGGAACAGCTCCTGCTGGGCAAGGTATTGACATTTTCATTCCTCCCTAGATTAGTTTCTTACTCAAACGAAAACCGCAGTTCTGCCGGGTGCGCATTCCACAGAGTCGCTAGCATACCGCTTTGGAACGCAATGTCGGTGACATTGATCACTCCTGTGGCATCTTCCATGCAGAGCCGGATAGAGATTTTCATCACCTTCTTTTTAGGGGAGACTGTAGCTGTAAATGCCTCCAACATAACCACACCGCACCCTCCTTAACGCAGCACCAGGGACACAAATTGTGTTTCGCTGGTGTTGTCCTCGTAATGGATGGTAATTTCGACCCCGGCCCTGCCGCTCGGCCCCAGTTGGACATTGGTCAGAGCCGCCCGAAGACTTAACACATAGCTGTCCCGCCAAGAGGGATGCACAGTCTGGGTCAGAGTTTTAGAAACACCGAAAACGCCTTCTGCCCTAAAAGACGCTCTCCCTGAATGTCCTTGTGTGCTATCTACCATCCAGCCGTCGTTGATCCAATAAGCCGTGCTGCTCTCGGCCCGAGAGTTTAGGAGCAAGTTAAAAACAGATAGGTGCTCGATGTCTTTCCGGCCAAGGTTATCCGCTGTTTCAAACAGAGTTACAGATCGCCGCACCTGATTGAGGGTCGCTGCCAGGTCTTTGCGCACCACAGCCAGCTCAATATCGCTCCGCCACGGCTCCTCCACAAAATACTTCATGCGGACAACCCTTGTATTAATATTAATGCCGGAGTCCTCATCGTAGACTGTTACCACGTCCCCAAGCTTAACCTGTTCTTCTTCGAAGCCGGGAAGAACAGCTAGGTCAACAATCCCACACTCATAGCTCACCCGCGGTTGACTCACGGCATCGAGGAATGCTTGAGCGTACTCTTTTAATTGGTTGGGGTCAGCGAACTCCTCGGCTATTAAAACTGCCGAGGGAGGCGGGGTGTATCCGGATGCAACCTCCAGATAGGGAATCCCGTTATTGACGGTTTCAATAGTTAAGCCGCCCCTGCCCCTAGGGTAGACCCTGGTTACCACTTCAATTATGTTCTTTTCCTCTTGGGCCCGGCGAAGGTTCTTCCCTCGCAAAAAGAAAACGTGTCTGTCTTCTCCGCGGGCTTCCCGGATGGCAACGAGCCTATTTCTTGTTTGAAAACCCAGTTCCACCTGAAAGATGCGCTCCAGCTCCCGCAGCGCGTCCAGCCGATTGCAGCCCCCGCGAAACACAAAAGGGCGATGAGGCGTAAAAGTGACGCTCCCGGCCTGCCAGCCTGTGCCGAAGATAAGATAGTTCAGCACCTCTGCCGCGGTTGTGTTTTCCCACTCACGGGCCGGTATCTCAGGCATCTTTAATAAATCGTACCAAGATGCCCAGGCCTCGATGTGGAGGTGCCTTGCCCCTGTATTTTCCTCCTTATTAGCCAGCACTATAGTCCGATAGATGCTCCCCGATAAATCCAGCAGCACCCCCGTTTCAAGCTTTTCCATCCCCGGTTTTAAAGGCAGCTTAAACTCCAGCCGGTCTTCGCTGCCCAAGGTCTGGTGCAAGATTATGTCATAGGCATCCTGTAGGAGGAACACCGGCTCCATGTGGGCATTGACCACCACCGGCACAGCAAAACCCAGCCTGTCATACCAAGGGATGGGATGCCAGGGGAGAAAAACTTGGTTGTAAAATGTGTCGGTGTTATACCGCCTGCCGGTGTTGTACACGCTCAGGCCCTCCTCAGAAACACAGCCGGCCTTGGGCCGGTGATAAAGGCTGCGCCGGAAGGGAGTGGATTGGGGAAACCGTCTCCGTAAGCCCTGGCCAACCGGTAGCCGGTAATTACCCCGGCCCCTAGATCCTCGCTGCCCAGCGCAATCATACCTGCAGATGTTAGCCCCTGCAGGCTCGGTGCGGCGTCCTGTAGGCGAGCCAGCCAGTACAGCCCCGGTGCGAGCACTAAACTGATTGTCAGCGCCCTAATGCCCGCCGTCCCCGTTGTCACAACTCCCGCATCAAAGACAAGTGTCCCCGGGTACACCGCACCGGTATCTGCATAGATGCCGAGCCTCGCGTTGCCGGCGGCTAGAGTGGTGACGTTGATGGCAATACGATCAAAGGTCTGGGTAACCGGCACATAAAACGGCAATATATCCAAGTTGTTGGCCGATACAGCAAGCGACGACAGGGCTGATGCGGTGATGCCCGCATGGTACAGCCCCGCCCGCCGATAACGCAGGTAATCAAGTGCATCAAGACTCAGTTTGTCGGTCGCAGACATGAAGCCAGCTGCTTCAGTGGTCGCCAACGCGTGGACGGCGCCACCTGCACCTGCGTGGCCCAGCAACGGCGAGCTCGCAATCGTGTGTGTGAAGTCAGCCGTTATAACCGCATCACTGGCCTGCTGAGCAGGAAACACTACCATCCCCTGTGCCGCATAGAGGACATATTCCGCAAGCGGCACGATATCGCCGCCGCGCCTGACAACCGGTGCCGGGGTCTCCAGCCAGTTCCTCAGTGTCCCTTCGTAGATCCGCCGGTGCATGGCAGGCTCGGCTTGATCGGACACGGCCTGCAACTCATGGCCGGTGGCGGTGGATGTATGCATGCTAAGCACCGTCTCAACCTTGTTTATAGCGTCCTGAATGCCGGATATATCAGCACTGTAAATCTCACGACTGGGTATCTTTTTAAAGGGTGTTACCGCCATAAGAACACCTCCTTACAACCATCTGTTGCGGCAATGCACTTCCAGCCTGGACCATGTCGCACCCCCTTGGGCCAATATCCGAACCGTGTTCAGCCCTGGGACTAACTGCGGGAAAACCGGGCGCTCCAACAGGGGTAGCACTCTTTCCCTGTGTTCTCCCTTGACAATAACGGCCGTCTTTTGCCGGCAGTCAATTTCCAATTGCTCTCCTTGGGTCAGCGGACCCCAATAGGTCACCTGTACCTCATTAATTTTGACGGCTAGGGATTGATTGCCGCCAGCTGATACTCCTCGCAGCATGAGGAGCGGGTCAGCCGGGGCAGTACCACGCTGAATGTGCTGATGTGGTGATGTCGTCACCGTGACTATGTCGGGGACGACAGCGTAGGAGAACGGGTCGCTACAGATCATCTGCAGCGAAAAAAACCCTTGTCCAGCGGTGACCTCAGCATTCAGCCCCCCAGCGACGCAAGTAGCTAGATAGTACCGGTCCGGCGTCTCCTCAAAAAGTAGCTGCTGTGAGCCTCGCATGGGGTTAAGCCAAGAACGTACACGGTCTAAGCGCTCGTACATCTCTGCCCTGCTCGCCGCTTGCAACCAGCACTCCATCTGCAATGTACGCTCTCCCAAGTCCGGTATCATCCTAAGCGCGCCATGCCTTCCCGTCATGACGATAACCTTCTCCCGTACGCCTGGGAAGATGGAAAGAGGGGAACGCAAGAGGGATATGGAGTAAGTACTAGAGTGCTCTCCGGCAAAGGAAAACCCCCCCATTACAATCGCCCCCTTCCCCGGTTGGCCGCTTCAATGTGGCGGTACAGCTGACGGCTAATGGCGTCTATATCTGTGTCACTACGGACGGTCATGTTCTGTACATTTACCAGAGGAGCATTGTAGATTGACGGCCCCGCGCCAGTTGCCGCTCCCGCAGCCATCCCTGCGCCTGCCATGACCGGCTGGGCGCCTCCGATTGAAGGTGCGCGTATCTGCAAGTCCTCCAGCTTGCCGTATTCGTCCTGGATAACCTTGACCCCCGCCCGGATATTGTCGACAAGAGACGGGCTTTGCCTGGCAAAGGGATTTAGCCTGTTAAGCGTACCCCGGATGCCATCTACAATGCCCGTGACAGTCTCGCGGGCGCGGCGGATCGGACCGGCTATGGCTTCCACAATACCGCCCATCATTTCACGGACTCGGGCTACCATGTCCTCAAGCCGACCTATCGTGCTGTCTCGTATCGCTTGGATTACTTCACCGGCGCGATCTCTGGCCCAGGACAGGCGCTCCCGGATTCCCTCAGCGATGCCGGAGAATATGGCTCTAACACTTTGCCCAAAGGCCGTAATCCGTGCCCCCGCGTCAGCGACAAATCCTGCCGCAGCCGCCTTTACATCGTCAAAGTTACGGATCAGCCACACAATGCCCGCTACCAAAGCAGCGATGATGGCAATGACGGCAATGACCTTGGCCAAGAGCAGGACTTTCATGGCTATAAACGCACCGACGGACACTTTAGCCAGAGCCGCGGCCGCAGTCAAGGCACCGATTGAGGTGGTAATGGCACCGATTGCGCCGATCACCTTGCCAATGATAATTAAAAGCGGCGCCAGGGCCGCTACCGCGGCCAGAACAGTAATAATAATCTTGGCGGTGCCTTCGTCTAGTCCCCGAAACCAAGCGGCAAGTTCTTCCACTCGTTTGGCCAGGTCCTGGATCATGGGCAATAACACCTTGCCGAAGGTCGCTCCGACTACCGCCCCGGTCATGGCCAACTGGGCCTTGGCTGTGTCTAACACGTCGTTAAATTCGTTCAAACCGTCCAGCGTATCTTGGCTGAGAATTAACCCTGCCGCAGCCGCTTCATCGCCGAGCTTCTTAAGCGCATCCGCACCGCCGAGAATCAGCGGGTTGAGGTCTTGGGCGGATTTGCCCATCAGGGCCATGGCCATGATGTTTCGTTCTGTTTCGTTCTCCACGCCTCCGAGAGCGGCAATCACGTCATGGAATACCGCTTCGTTGTCGCGCAGCTTGCCCGTCTCATCGGTGATAGCCACGCCCAACCGCTCGAACGTGGCTATTGCTTGTTTGTTCCCATCTTGTGCCGCGCCCATGGTGCGCGTTAATTTGGTCAAGCTGCCGGTGAGTGTTTCCAGCGGCACATCGATAAGGTCCGAGGCGTAGCGGAATCTTTGTAGAGTGTCTGTCGATAGCCCAGTTTGTTTGGCCAGGGTGTTAAATTCATCTGCGGCAGCCGCAGCTTTTACAGTTAACCCTACGAGGCCTGCAAGAGCGGCAGCTGCAGCACCACTAACGGGCGCGAGCTTCTTGCCCAGAGCCTCCGTGTCCTCCCCGAACTTACTGATGCCCTCTCCCGCCTGCTTGAAGCGGTTGTTAACCTCTATCAGCTGTTTCTCTAAGCCTCTAAGTTCGGCTTCAGCCGCGATGACTTCCCGTGTTAGAGCCCTGTATTGGTCTTCGCCAATCTTGCCCTCGCGAAAGGCCTGCTCGGCCTGTCGCTGCGCCTCCCGGAGGGTGTCCAAGCGTTCGGCAGAGGTTTTGACAGCGTCGGCCAACAGTTTCTTTCTTTGCGTCAGGAGTTCGACGTTGCGGGGGTCCAGCTTCAAGAGTCTTTCCACCTGACGCAGTTCAGAAGAAATGTCCTTCGCGCTTTTATCTACGCCTTTCAGGGCCTCGCCAAGCTTCGTCGTATCCCCGCCAATTTCGATGGTGATTCCACGTATTCGCTTGTCTGTCACAGATTC
>JAGXSS010000087.1 GCA_018334055.1 Peptococcaceae bacterium | reverse complement strand
CCCCCCTCCCCCCAGATGTCAAGACATTTCTGTAAGTTTTCTAGATAGTCAACCTAATACCTTGCTAAACACAAGTTCTCAACTTGATACATAATGTTCTTAACGTTGTATCCGGTCGAAAATCGCCTTGATGGACAAACGGGACGGCAGGCTGTGCAAATACTAATCTGGCATAAGCAACGCTGTTTTGTCTGCAAAAGCTCCCTATGACCTGCAAAGCCTTAGCGCGCAGGTGTTTCTCGCGGTCTACCTCGGTTTCAAGATAGGCCAAATCGTCGTGCTCCGCATGGAAGGCGGCAAACCCTTTGCTGCCTCCGAGGCACTCAAGAATGAAGCCCTGCTGAGCATAACCTATGCACTTTGCTTGGCAGACAAACTCGCGGTAGCTGGTCCACGGGCATTGGAGAGGCTCTTTAGCTAGCCTTGCTTTTATGGGGTTGTGGTGGATATACCGCAGGGCACCCAAGAGGTAGGCGTCATCCTCGATGCATTAACTCCTGAACCTGTTCCCAAACACTGGCCCGATACGGTTGTGCTTGCTGGCTCTTCTTAAGTAACTCCATAAAAAGCTCTTTGTCCATGCCTCCCTTGAACAAAGACTCACGATCTAAGGATACCCCAGAATTGCCTTCCGGACAAAAAGACCCGTCCCCTTTGTTCGCGAATATCAGGAATCTTCCTGCGCGGCATGGCCTGCCCCCTTAAAACCCGCTTCAAAAGCCTGCAGATTAAGATCGAGAGCTTTAGCGGGTACAATGCGGCGGATAGCCTCTAGCCACTGGCTCTTCTCGATCTGCATCTTTTGTGCCAACGCGCCCAACAGTACAACATTAACCGCCTTAATGCTGCCGACCTCGCGCGCAAGCTGCAATGCGTCGATCACCACAACCTCCTCGGCGTCTGCCTGCAGCGTCTCCAGAATCTCTGGCGAATATAAAGCCTGCCCGGTAATCACCGTCATGGGGTCAATGCGCTGGTCGTTAACCACAATAAAGCCGCCCTCGCGCAAGTAGTGCGCCCACCGTAAGGCCTCGAGTTTTTCAAAAGCGACAATAAAGTCGGCCTCGCCTTTTTCCACTAGAGGGCTCTTTACCTGCTCCCCCATGAGCACGTGCGTGACCACACTTCCGCCGCGCTGCGCCATGCCGTGTACCTCAGACATCTTGACATCTAGCCCTTGCATCACAGCAACCTCGGCCAAAATCTTGCTAGCTAATATGGTCCCTTGGCCACCTACACCTACCAAAAGAATGTTTTGCGTTGGCATTACCGAGCCTCCCTCACGAAAGCGTTAAACCTGCAGACTTGCGCGCAGATCCCGCACCCCACACACAGAGCGGGGTTTACCGTATTGCTCGCTGATGCTTAAGCCAAGCCCGACATAGCCCTTGGCTTCCTGGCTGCCACTTGGCTCGAGCATCGGAATTTTAGCGAACTTTGCGTAATGACGGTTGTCCTTCTCGTTAGGCGACCATTGCGCTTTGGTCTCGCTATATTAGCCGACATTCTCAAGTATCTCTGTGCTGGGCGTCCCAGGATAAGCGACCGCCACCGTGACGCCGTATTCATATGCGCCGCGGGCAATGGCCTCGTTGCCAGTAAGCAGTGTTTTCATTCCCAACCTCCTGCTGTTATTTCCACATTTTACTTTACCACAGAAGGTCGTTTTTCGCTTTCCTGAAGTGAGTAACAGGCTGTGTGCAGGTATAAATGACGCTGCCAGGAGCTGTATAAAGCCATTATGCGGGGGCATCTGCCCTCCGGTGAGAGGCTGTTTGACACGGGTTTGCATTGGCGCGCTCACTATCCTCGGCGAGTAGCGGTCTAGAGTGACGGTTAGCTAGCCCAATCATGAGTTGGGGCGAGCCAACTTGAGCTCCCAGATGCCACTAACGGCGTCGGGATTTGGCTCAAAGCCAAGCGAGGCAAGTTCGATGGAGGGCTGCTCGTGGTGACGATAGACCCTGAGTTCGGCGATATTTCCGACTGAATGCTCGTTAATCATGTGCTGAACGACAGCTTCGGCGGGGGCAACTTGCTGACTAAAGAGCCCGACAATCTGCATCTCCTTGTCGTCATCCCAAAAGGTGCCTGCGCTGACGCAAGCGACCCTGCCGTCAAGTAATGCCACCCACAGGGAGTTAGCGGCGAGGGCACGCTGCAGTGCTTGCGCAGAAACCTGTTGGGCCTGCCAATGCCAGCTGAGGAGGGCGTGGCGGTAATCCTGCATAAAGGTGATTATCTCTGGCATGTCCTCGGCACTGGCTGGTCTTACGATGTAGGGTGCGGTTGACCGCTTTACAGCATGCCTTAGATCATGACCATGGTATTGGTCAATCTGCACAAAGCCCATGCCCGAGCTCAAATTTTGCGAAGCGATGTTAGTGGCGGAGATAAAGGCTCGTCCAACTACAATTCCCCGAGAAATTGCCCGCGCTTGATTGTACTGGGCTATGGCATGGCCCATGCCGTGCCTCCTAAAGGCCGGGTTGACCCGCAGACCCTCAAACCATGCTTCGGTAGAGCTTAGATAGCGGATGCGGGCTAGAGCCACGGGTACGCCGTCGACGGTGGCGACAGTCATATCACCATTGGGGTCAGCTAACCACTCGTCGTAGACATGGTGGATATAGTCGCCCCATGAAAAGGTCTGTTGGCAAAACTCCAGTATAGCCGCTTTGTCTGCTGCCCTAGCAGGTCGTAGCTCAAACATTGTCATTCCCCCTGTTGTGTGCTCTTTTTACATTATCTCAATTTGCGGCACGAAACGTCAATGAGCCACAGCTTGCCTAAGCACAAGGCGGTTTTTTGGCGCAAGAAAGACTGTGGCCCGATAGTTTGATCGTAAGCGTCAAATGATACACACGTGTTTATTTCCCCTTTCTCATGGAAGAATCTCCTTAGGAGATTCGGTGAGGGGGGACTTTTTTGTCTCAAGAAGAACGTCGCAAAATGTGGGCCAGCCGAGTGGCCGAGTACCGGTCTATTGACAAGAGCTTTATTCAGTGGTGCCAGAAACACGGGGTGAAAGAGCAGCAGATATGGTACTGGCTGAAGAAGGAGCGCGGAGCAAAAGCACCGACCGAGTGGTTGCCGATGGACCTTGGCGAGGAAGTCGGTAGTGTAACGTTACGAATCGCCCATGTGAACATCGAAATGCCCGACAGATTTACAGAAGTCGGTCGACGGCCTGGCTGTACTGATCAAGGAAAGCTTCAAACTTGACCCTTTCTCAGACTGCCTGTTCGTCTTTTGCAACCGTAATCGAGAGAGGCTCAAAATATTGCATTGGCAAGTCAACGGTTTCTGGCTGTACCATCGGCGGCTGGAGAGGGGTAAATTTGAGTGGCCGGCAAACGGAGAAAGAGTTAAAACAGTCAGCCGAAGAGAGCTAAGATGGCTCCTTGATGGGCTACCTATGCCCACAAGAAGCGAACTACCCGTACGCTCTTTCTATGCCTGGCGTCAATGTGAGCAAGAGGACAAGACTACGGTGCAAGTGCTCAAAGAACCAGGTCGAGCGCCTGAAAACACGTCTTACATGTGGCTTTACCGCACCGGGCGGGACGGGTCGCCCACCGCGCCGGGTTCAAGGGGTATTTGCATGTAGATGGTTATGCCGGCTACAATGCTCTCTCCTATGTGACCCTTGCGGGGTGTTGGGCTCACGCAAGAGGGGGCTTAATTACTGCAACCAGCTCTTCAGTATTGAGAAAAAGCTGGTATATATGACAGCCACAGAGCGACATACACTATGCATTGAACAAAGCCGTCCGGTACTGGAGGCCTTTTCCGCATTGCTTCGCTACCAAACGCCGCAGGTGCTACCGAAGAGCGCTCGATCAAACCTTTTGCAATTGGACGAAAGGGTTGGATGTTCGCCAATACTCCCCGGTGCGCTACGGCTAGGAACTAAGGGGTCAGGCACTTTGTTCCTCGCGAAATTTCCGATTGCCCAGAATAACGAAATCGCGACGGGCCGCTGTGAAGTTGCACTATCACCGCCCCCATTTTTTATGCGACTCTGCATCTGGTTCAGCGTGTCACTAGGGGGGATAGCTGCTGGGATACTGAAGGAAATCTGAAATGGATTGCGGAACGAGAAGAACCGTCCCCTTCGTTGGTATTAGCCATCCTGCTCACCGCCTTAGCGACGGCATTTTTGGCGCGAACAACAAAAAAGGCTGGCTAAGAGCAGTCAGCCTTAATGTGCCAATACGAGGGATTGCCTCAGTATTTGAGCTAGCCTGCGGCGGCGTTTTATCCGACCGCTCAGTCAGTAGTTTATCCCTTTGTTCGCAGTGCCCGTATTCTAGAAATCGCTTTGCTACACAACGCCCACGTTAGCTCAGTCGCCATGTAAGCTACTGTGCCAACACCAATTACCATTAAGAGCTCATGCCAAGGAACGGCTGCCTCGACTAAGTCCCGCTCTATAGCTATAACCATCGCATTGACCCCCACCAAAAGCGAGGTGGCGTGTTTCCATGCTGCATCTCCACGCCTCTTTTCCTCAAACTTCTTGACAACGCTCACGTCTGGCTCCACACCCCCACGGGCATGGATGGTCTTGAACTTAGTTTGAATAAAAAGTAACAGATCTCTTATGAGCAAGGCTGCTAGGAGGAGGATAGCGCCAGCACCTATCACCATCAGCAATACCTGCCATAATTCTAGCTCCATGCGCCACGTACCGATTGTCATTAATGAAGTCGCCTCCTAAAACTCGCCTTTACTCATGGCATAGTGTGCAGTCCGGTATGTGGACACACATGAACAACAGCATTCCCTAGCGAAACGTATTCGGTGTGAAACTTTTATATCACCTGGTCGCTAATATTGCCATGTTGGTCGATGTACCAGACCGCGGTCCCCCATAAAATCTTGAGCACGGGGTCTGCACCCTGCTTTGTAGACACGCTTAGTGGCAACAAGCCCAGGTTGCTCGGGGAATCCTGCTTCTTTCCCTTCCCCCGAGGTGGAAGGGAAAGAATGGAAAGAATGGTAGACGCTTTTGGATACATTCTCGCTCCCTTTTCCCCGTAATGAAAATGCTTTTAATTACCAGCCATTTTTAGTCGATAGTCCACGGGCGATAAATTCCGTAGCCTCGATTGAAATCTCTCGTTGTTATAGAAGGTCAAGTAGGTTTGGAGTTTCTCCAAAAACTCCTGCTCCGTGTCGAAGGTGTCGTTGTAAAACTACTCTGTTTTTAGATGACTAAAAAAGGACTCTACCACAGCATTATCTCCCGGACAGCCAGCACCGAACATACTTACGGTTATGTTGTAATCCGCGAGGAGATCGGAGTATAAGAAAGATCGATATTGGGAGCCTCGATCACTGTGCAGGATAAGATTAGAGCAATCGCGGGTTGCAATGACCCCTTTAACAGCATCAACGACCAAATCTAGATTGTTATGCTTAGCTACTTGATACGATACTACCTTATGCGGGACGCCAAGCCCAGTTGCTTCATGATCCGGTAGACCCTCTTGCTGTTAACTAGATAGCCTTCCTTGGCCAAGCATACCTTAGCTCTGCGATAGCCGTAAATGCCGGCATATTTACGGAAACAAGTGAGGAGCAATTCACCAATAACCCTATTTAATCGACCCCGCTCAGTCTCTGTCTGGCTTCGTTCGAGCCATTTGTAGTAGCTACTAGGTGGCAAATGCAGTATTTTGCAGATATCCATCGCGTGATAACTGCGTCATCGACGCCATATTTTCTTCCAATGGTGGTGGCGCCGACTTCACCAGCTAGATACTCCCCTACGACTTGAATCTTGAAATCTTTTGCAAACACACGCTGCTTAGTCTTTTGCGCTGTCACCTCTATGTCTCCTTTTCGGGGCTCAGACCCTAAGTACGTCACCCTCGACGACCCGGACGTTCGCCTCCTCGCCAAAACAGATCCCAGCCTATTCTTGCAGCGCTTCTCCCCTCCCGTCATTATCGACGAAATACAATATGCGCCCGAGCTGTTGCCCTACATCTAAAGGCATATCGACACCACAAGGCGCAGAGGCTGGTTTTGGCTGACGGACTTGCAGAGCTTTCACACCATGAAGGACGTGAGCGAGTCCCTTGTCGGACGAGTAGGCATCGTTAGCCTGCTCGGTTTATCTGCGAGCGAAATAAACGGCACACCGTCTGAGCCGTTCTTGCCATTGCCCGAGAAACTGCTGGCTCGGCTAGCACAGTAAACAAAGCTCGGGCTAGATGACCTGTATGCCCGCATCTTTAGGGGAAGCATGCCTGCCCCGAAACATTGGAGCGCGGCGCGATGTCGGGGCCTTTTTTGAAAGCTACGTGTTCGCTGAGATCTATATGTCTATTAGTTCGTACTCCAAACTCCCCATACCCACCTTCGCAGCATGGCGCAACTGGATGTAGGGGTCGTGCTTGGGGTAGCTTAAGGCGGTAAGGTTAGCGGAGTGTGCTTTGGCGGTGAGGTCTAAGGTGGCGACGTCGATGGCTACCGGGTCGGCGGAGGCAAGTATGCCTAAGTCGGGGATAAGCTTATGCTGCTTACGGCTGATGCAGTCGCAGTCCTTGGTCATGTTAACCATGATGTTGAAGTGATAGGCCTTGCCAGCTTTGGCTTTGACGGAGCCATAGGCGTACTCGGCCATGGCTTTTTGCAGGTAAGTGGGGTCAGCGCCCCAGTTGTATTGGATGGCGTCGAAACGGCAAACGGTGAGGCACTCGCCGCAGCCGATGCAACGCGCGGGGTCGATAAGGGCTTTGTTATGGGCGGTGAGTGCGATGCAATCGGCAGGACACCACTCTAGGCACTTCTTGCAGGCGACGCACTTTTCGGCGATGACAGCGGGCTTCATGGAGCTGTGCTGGCGCATTTTGCCCATGCGGGAGGCTAGCCCCATGCCGAGGTTCTTAATGCAAGCCCCAAGCCCGGTAGCCACATGCCCGGTGGGGTGGTTTAGGGTGATGAGCGAATCGGCGAGCACGGCCTCGCGGGCTATTTTGACGCTTGGGAAGAGCTCGCCTTGGATTTCGACATCGAGCTCGCTGTTGCCAAGCAGGCCGTCAAGCATAATGAAGGGTGCGCCGGTGGCGGCGATAGAGAAACCCTGCCGCTCGGCGTGCAGGAGATGCTTAACGGCATCCATGCGCTCACCTTTGTAAAGGGTGGACGTTTCGCCAAGGAAGGGCGAGGCTCCGGCGGAGCGGACAAAGTCGACGGCGGTCTTGACAAGGGCGGGGGCTATATGGGTGTCGTTGTTCTTTTCGCCGACGCTAAACTTAATCAAGGTAAAGTCGTTTCTAGCGAGGGCCTGCGCGGCGTCGCTGGCGGCGAAGAGCGTAGCAAGGGCGGCGGCCTGTGCGGCGGGCGCGGCGCCGTCCGGCAGGGGCAGAAAATACACTTTAGGCTTCATGGTTTTCGCTCCTTTAGGTGCTTCTTTAAGTGCCTAGTCCAAGGCTTCTGTGGATGGCGAGTTCAACTGCGGCCATTTTATTATCACTTAAGGAGCCAAGCCGCATGACTAGCCGCGCCTTATCGATGGTCATAATCTGTTCTAGCTTGATTATGCTAGTTTCAGAGAGTCCGCTCTCTTCGGGCTCTATTATGACGTGAAACGGGTACGCTGCCTTAACCTTTGTGCTGATGGTAGCGACAATGACCGTGGGACTTAGTTTGTTCCCCACGTCGTTTTGAATGACTAAAGCCGGCCTAATGCCGGCTTGTTCGCTACCGCGTCCCGGCGACCAATCTACGAGATAGATTTCGCCTCGCTTACTGTTCATGCAACGCTACCTCGGCCTGTGCTGCAAGTTGCGTGTCTGCGTCGGCTAGGTTTTCGTCGGCCATGGCCCGATAGCCAACCGCCATTAGCTGCGCTAGTTCTATGTCTTTCTGGCGACGGATTAGGGTTTGCACGACACTGCTGCGGCTTGTCCGCCAACTCTTGGCGAATTCATCTAAGATCTCGGCTAGGTCGCTCGACAGACTGATGGTTACTTTTACTACCTTCGACATACAATCACCTCAAGGCCAATGTATCATACTCATCATCATACTGTCAATCATACCGAATCCCCGGAAGCAACGGGGAAGCAAAGAGGACAAGGGTAGTGTTTTATGTGCGGCGCAACTTTAGGCGACGCAAGACAAAGGCTATGCCTTGGTCGACTTCTTCGACCTTAAGCACGAGCAATAGTAAGCCATAGACGCCAAGACCGACGCCGACGGCCCCGCCGAGGGCGATGATGTCTCCGAAGGGTGCGAGGAGGCGCAAGCAAAGGTCGGTCGCTATCCCCATAACGGCGGAAGCGAGCACAACCTTAGGCATGAGCGAACCAAGGCGGAGCTTGCCGCGGCCGAGCTTGTTGCTCAGGAGATAGAGTGACAAGCCAGCGCTAAATAGTGCTCCCAGCGAAGTGGCGAGGGCGAGGCCGCCGTGGGCGAGGGGTACGACTAAGGTAACGGCTAAGGCGATGCTCACGATTGTGGTGGCTATACCGACTTTAACGGGGGTGACGGTGTCCTGCAGGGCGTAGAAGGCCCGCACCAAAACTTGCCCGATGGAAAGCCCAAGCAAGCCGACGGCGTAGTAAGCCATGGCACTCTCACCCTTACGGTTTCCGCCGCTTGGATTTCTCCCTTAGCATCGCGGGATAGGTTCCCACGTTCCACAAAAAAGCCTATGCTACGTTCATGCCGCCTGTATACCGGTCACAGTTTCGATACTTCATCAGCGGTTCAGTTTCATTCATCTCCGTAGCATTTACCTGCCCCCGACTTTTCCTTAACGCTTACCACCATGGCTCTTGACCACAGCAGCTTAAGGTGGTTTGAAGCCTCCACCTGTATGGCGGCTCCGAGGGGCCTTCCCCCATCTCCTGTGTAGCACGGCTTAGTTCATGTAGCAGTCTTTGCTACACTACTGTGCCTTCGTGCGCAAAGTCCCCCTCGTTCTCTTTTGGTCATGCGCTCATTAAGCGACTCTGGACACAGATGTCGCTGGGCGAGTTCTTTTCCACTAGTTCCGGAAAGAGAAACGCTGAAGCGGTGGCGCGAGCGCTATATTTTCTTACAGCTCATCGCTGTGCTGCGCCTGCTAGCATTCGAGCTGGTGTTATGAACCAAGACTCTTATGCAGGGGTTGAGCCTGTAGCTCAAGATGTGTTCTATGACGTCTTGGATGTCTTGGCCAATCAGAAGCAGGCTATGATCGAGCATTTGTGTTCTTTTTTTGGAAGGAAGACTACTCGCAATGGACCTGAAGCCTTCTATGATGTCACGACGTATCACTTTAAAAGCACCAAATGGGGCGAGCTGCGCATTTTTGGTTTTTCCAAGAACCACAAGAACAATGAGGTTCAGGTGGTGATGGGGCTTCTGCTGGATAACAACGGGATACCGATTACATATGAGCTGTTTCCGGGTAACACTATGAATCAGAGCACCCTCAAGAGTTCGGTTGAAAATCTAAAGGAGCTCTATAAGCTGGACAAGATCACCGTCGTCGCTGACAAAGGTCTCAACAGCGGCAATAACCTCACCTACCTATGCGGTCAAGGACATGACTTCGTCATTAGTTGCACTCTAAAACGCTCGCCGGAGGCGTTCGAAGAGTTGGTATGGAATGATGAGGACTGGCAAAGCACTGTTGACAAGGAATCTGGGGAGGTCGTATCCCGCTATAAGGTGGTTAGGCAGCAATTGGAGAGCAAGGTTCCCTTTACTCCGGAAGAGCTCTCTCAGGTTAAGAAGCGAGGCCGTCCGCCCAAGTACCGCACAGAGGAGATTCCGGTGAACATCCACCTCGTCTGGTCGGCTAAGCGAGCAGCAAAAGACCGCGCTGACCGGGAGAGAGTGCTAGAGAGGCTTGAGAAGCGATTGGACAAGCCCTATCAGCTCAAGGCCGCCATACAGCGAGGATGTAATCAGTACCTGCAGATGGAGTTAGATACTGAGAACTGGCATATAGACGAAGAGAAGATTCGGTATGCTGCTCAGTTTGACGGGTATTATGCCGTCATCACGAACAACCTCAACTACACCACAGAGAAGGTGACTACAATCTACGGGGGACTCTGGAAGATAGAGGAGAGTTTTCGGTTCCTAAAGACTGACCTTAGAGCCAGGCCAGTTTACGTCTGGAACGACAACCACATCAAGGGGCACTTTGCTCTGTGCTTTCTTAGTCTCTGCCTGGTTCGATACTCTCAGTACCTTCTGAGTACGGAGAAGAACCTGGACTACTCTGCCGCGAGGCTGTGCGTAGTTACTCCTACCAAGGTCCCTCAAGAGTATCTGGAACTAGCAGCGATACTAGGGATGCCTCCCCTCAAGACCAACATGACACTTACGCAGTTTCGTGCCAACACTAAACTTAACCTTTCGATAAACCTGAAGAAATAACAGGACATTTCAAAATCGCTGAGCCCCTTGCTATTGCAGGGCCTCAGCGACTTTTTTACTAGCTATCTCCCAAAGTCAAGAGACTACACTAGCGGACGCTACGTTTTAAGGTAGGGGTTCCGCCTCAACTGAGACACGCCCGCAATAACGCTTACATCAATATCCCATCGCCTTAACCCCTTATCACAGACCCATCTATCAACCCCATCCAATACCGCACCATTCTACAAAAACAGCAAAGCAGCGAGCCCATTTCTGGTCTCGCTGCTTTGTCGCTATAAGTATGGCTCATCTACTTCATGACTATTTTAAGTCATCGAATGTCGCAGCCAAGAGCTCAATGAGCTTTCCTTCCTTGACGGCTGGCCTTGTATCGATGCTCTTGAAGTTTTTCCGGCTGATTCTGTTCTCTGTGTCAAAACTGAAAATAAAATTAGTGGCGATATGATAGATAATATCGCTGGGGGCAAGCCCGTACAGTTGATTCTCAAGGATGTGCTTCACACGCTCATCATTGTCCGGGATCTTCTCTATCATCACGGGGTTGTTGAACAAGCGCTTTACCAGTTCCGTTATATAAAGGCCGGACTTCATGAAAAGATCGATGAAGGTTTTACCCGGGTCTTCAAATACATGCGGGTCTTCATCTTCGAGTTTCTGTACCATCATCTTGACGACCTGTTTCGGTGTGAATATCTGGTTGGTCTCCTGCGGCGGGACATAATTGAAGATGTCCTCCTCAAGGGATTCATCAAAATAATCCGCGAGTCTTTCACGTATATTTAGAAATTCCTGTATCGCCTCGTCGAATACTATTTCATTGAACAGACCGCCGCTGAAGTGCTTCTCCTCACCCGTCTTTTCGTCGGTATAGGGTCCACCGTCTCGCAAGAATCTGAACTGCTCCTCTGTAATTCCGGTGACTTCAAAAAATACCTCTTCAGGGGTATAATCGTCAAAGTTGCTGAGCTTCGTATCCCGCTCCCCATATGCCATCAGAAAACTCGGGATTGTCCTTGCAAATCCGCGCAGGTGGCCGCGAACCTCTTCTTCCTTGGAATCCTTGTTCTTCTTCGCCTTGATCTTAGCTTGCTCTTCGACCTGAACAGTCTGCTGCTCCTCAATCGTTTCTTTTATCGCCTCATTTAGGCTCTTGGCACGCTCGGCCTGTAGCTTATCAAATGCCGCTTGCTGCTTGGCTTTTATCATTTTGATGACTATCTCGAGCTCATCTTCTTTGAGCGATTCCTCTGCTATCTTGATTTCTTCTGCGGCTTTTTGCTTGACCTCGAATTGTTTTCTGTAATTATCGTTCTCGACCTCTTTTACCTTTTCGGTGATAATTTTCTTCAGTTGTTTTTCGATCTTGTCCGCCTGTGCATTTGTCAGCTCAAAACCGGTCTTGATCGTATCCACAATAATTGGCTTTGCCAAGTCCATAGCAACATCGACTATCTTAGCGCTAACATCTTTGGGGATATGTGCTTCCGATGAGAGTTCACCGACGGCTGTTTCTACGGCATTTGTCATGGCGGATACATCATACACCTTGTCACCAAATAACTCGTTCTTCTTGCTGACAATGGTTTCTGGCGGTACGATTACGTTGCCGTCTTCATCCACCTCGATACCCGATATATCTATGGTGACAGCAGACGTGTCTTTCTTGCCCTGCTTTTCGATCGGCAACTCGCTTAAGATACCGTTGACGATCTCTTTTGGTAAAGCGAAAATTCCAGAGATATTGGCAAACAGCAAGTTACTCATAAATCCGCGCTTGACCACCTCTTTTGCCAAGATGGTTCTTGGAATCGTAAGAACCTGTGTGGCATTGAGCGGTACCATGATGCCTTGCTCATCTTCACCGATGACAGGGAAGAAGTTAAGCAGCCGTTTAATATTTTCAGGACGATCCTTGTCGCTCACACTGCCGTCGCCGAGGAGTTTGTTGGCAAAATCGTCGAACATCACTAGCGTTCTGTCGGGTGCGAAGTCGAATATGTAGGCGTTTTCTTTTTTGTAGTATTTCCCGTTTTTCTCGTAGTGATAGGGATTTTGCGAACGGAACGCGGCTTGCATGTATAGAGCGGGGCTGGCGACATTGCTCAGCATCATTACCGCTGTCCACTCAGGTATAGTCACACCTGTAGTAAGCTGCCCGACGCTTAACGTGATCGTGTACTCGTTTTCAGCGATGGCCTTCCGCACCTTATCATAGCTCTTTTCATTTGAAACGAAGTCTTCCGCCTCTTCGTTCAAATCCCTGCCATCCCCGGCAGCAATTACTATTTTGTGGTGCATGAATGCCGCATCGTCGGCGAGTAGTTTTGCCAATGCCTTTGCGCTTGCAACTCTGTCGAGGAGCCAGAACGTATGCTTCAGCTCTTTGCGCAGGGCAGGCGTTGAGAATGGGTATTTCTCATTCTTTGTCAGTCTCTCCAGCCACTTCTTCACATCTTTCTCGTGTTTGAAGGTAGTCTTTCCTTCTTCGACAGTGAAAAACTCATTGAGATCAAACGCAAAATCATACGTGGTTTCCCCTATGGTCTGCCCCTCAAGGAGCTTCTCTTCAATCATCGCGGAAAGCTGGAAAGTAAACATATTGAGCTGCGGTAATGGCTCATACGGATTACTGCCCTTATCATAGTCCCAGTTTTTCTTAGCTTCCTGCTCGTCGGCATATGACCAGTTGAATATCTGCTCTGCGCTGAACTTGCTGTTGGCGATAGCCTTAAAGGGAGTACCGGACATATGCAGTGTGAAATTCCGTATTATTCTGGAAAATGCCCAGTCTGTTTTTGTTGTATCCACCCCTTCGTGCGCCTCATCAACGACGAGCAGATCCCACTTAATTCCGGCTACCCATTCGAGCTTCGGAATGAATCCGCCAAAAGAGATCGATCCCTTCAAATCCTGTAAACTTACAAAATTAATCTGCCTGATGGTGCTGTAATCCACATTGTTGGAATTAATTATCTTCTCATGGAACCTCGATCGAGATAACACTCCCGATCCTTTTAGGGAATCGCTATCAGAAATAAAGAGCATGTCGGGCGCTTGCCATTTGATGAATTTCTTAAAATCATCGTACCAAGAATTCGCTATTGCAGGACGATTAGTGACTATCAGAATATGCTGGAAACCGCCTTTACGGATAAAATCATAAGTCGCGAGAGTCTTCCCGAAACGCGGCTTTGCATTCCAAAGGAACTCCGCCGGTTCCTTCCGGGCTTTCAGATAGGCAAGTGTACGCTTAACGGCGTCAGCTTGCTCCTCCCTAAGCCGGTACTGTGTTCCCTCAGCAGGAGCTTGAATCTGACTATAGTCCCTGAAAACAAATTTCCTGAAAAGCTCATCTGCCTGTTTCTCATTGCCCTCGCCAAAATAGAACCATTCAGAAGGCCTGCCCGTGTTCCCGAACTTCCCCCGCTCGATGCCGGACTGTACTAAAAACCAGTGAAAGTCATCATCGGTAAAAAACTCGCCTCCGTCATATCTGGCGTCGTGTGACCACAGTAATTCGTACTTTGTATCCGAGGTATGCGTCTGCTCCTTTATGCGCGTTTCGGCATTGCGATCTGTATAGCCGATCTTGATCCAGCTCTTTTTGGACACATCATTCGGAGTGGTGTATGCATAGATGGTAGGGCTCGCTTGATTTATGGTTTTAATCGTTGTGCTTGCCATTATTCCATCTCCTTCACATGCGATTCGATGAACTCAATCTCAGTATCATCGAGCTCATACTTCTTATAGAGTTGTTGGTCTATTTCTCGTACCGTTTTCGACCAGTCGATGTCGGATGCAGAGGTGAAGTCTTGCAAAGGAATATATGACCATGTGTTAACAGGATTATCTTGAGTAACTTTAAGTATACCTAATAGTGCGCGAGCAAATTTCGTCCGAATATACTTAGCTGTTGCAACAGCTTCATACTCAGCATCAAATGCCCCAAAACTCATAAACGTTTGCGTATGCGCAATTGCGGGCGGCATTACAATAGGGGCTGTTATCATCCTTGCAGGAGTGTCGCCTAATACTCCTGATGCACCATTTGATTTTCCTTGGAAAACTTTGTACTTATATAAATTAGGATGATCCTGTATATAGTTAGCTTTAACCCATTTATAAACACGTTGATTATTCTGTATGCCGTAAACTCGCAGAAAATCATTCGTATCAGTTGGCTTGGAATCTAAGAAAATAGAGCCCAGGCTTTCAAATATGTTTGTTGAAACGTCGTATGCATGCCCTTCGCTCAACAGACCCCGTGCTTCAGGATGCTCGGCATGTAAATCGTCTGATAACTTATAACTTGTACGAGCATAAGCAATTTCAGATAGATTACTCGTTGCTTTATTTCGTTTTACTTTATGCGCAATAGAGTTCAATTCTGGGACTGTAATGAACAATCCAGTTGCCCCGAAAACTTTATCAACATCTCTGTATGTGACAGCTACACCGCCAATAATATTGGTGTTTGCGAATACCTTGCTGCTATCGCGTTCATAGTATTCAACTTTTACATGCTCATCCTCCAGCATTTTCTTATTCCACGATTTCGGTGTCTGACCTGCATTAAAAAGGAAACGTGCTGGTGTAATGAAGCTTACCCGTCGGGCAATTTTATAAGCCTCATCCATAAAAAGGTGATAAATTGGGGGACTGCTACTACTGTCACCCTTAGTTTCTTCTTGGTATGGTGGATTGCCGATCACGACATCAAATTTGAATTTGACGGGTTTATTATCAGACATGACCTTCTCTTCCTTCCATACCAACTCGATATCAGTGAGCGCAAAGCACTCTTGTCGGCTGTCCGCCACCTCTTCATGCGCGTTAAATTCATCAAACAGACTTAATTGAACACCACTTTTTGAGATGTCATCATCCCCGAAAAGTGACGAGTAAGAAAATGTGATGCGCCTTACCTGCCCCGGAGACCCCTCGATAGGCTTCCACCGACTAAAGACAATCTCCTCGCCGGCAGTGTTCTTATGCGTGAGGGTATCGCCCTGCACAACATTCGCCCAGATGATTGTCCGAGCGGATTTATACAGATTTGAACGTTTGGGTAGCGGAGCGCCCTGTACGGCATTGTAGAAATCAGAAAACAGATCGAGCATATTTTGCCGTGCTACAGCTAAATTGTCCTCCAAAAACTCGATGCCATAGATGCCCGATAACGCCCAAAGCGCATAGGTGTTCCATGAAACTCCACTGTGGTTATCAGTAACAAATTTCAGCTTCATATCTTGGACGGCAAGCAGGAATGAACCTTCTCCGGCGCTTGGCTCGAGAAACGTCGCAAATACGTCTTGGGTCTTTTCCTTGATCCCTGGAATAGCGATCATCTTGTCTACCACCCACTGGGGTGTGAAGACTTCACCATGCTTCCTGACACGATCCTTTGACTTCATCAATACAGGGTTCTTATTACTCATCACATTATCCCTAGCTGACTATTCATCATTGCTCGCAGTCCCTCGCAGTTTCACTTTTGTGGAGTGTTTCTCTTATCATAATCGACGTTCCTCCTTAGAGATTACAAAAGCTACAATGTCAGTTCTCTCTTTTCCTAGGCTGGCCACTAATTGCAATCGCTGGTTGAACAATGCTCAAATTACCCTCACAATGATTGAACTTGTTATATCAGCAGCTTTATCCGAAAAGCTGTAGCAGCGTGTCGCTTGAAATAGGGGATGGTCTATATGAACAAGCAAATTACCGCTGGAATTTCCACGACCACAACATACTTTTCAAAATTGTACCGCTTTCACTAAGATCTCACAATAATTGCCTATTTATTTTTAAACATTACAAACGCCTAACAACATATTAACATATTATCCAACAACCCATCCTTGTGAAGCGCAGTGCTATTGAACTTTTTCCCTAGTGTTCAAACGATTTGCCCCAAGCTGCACACCTCTACCTAGTGTTAAACTATTATCTCCCCGCTCTCACCGCGTCAAATTTGGGGCTTGCCCTAAATTTACGCATAATGGCCTACAAAAAAACAAAACACGCGACCCCGAAAACCTCAGGGGACCGCTTGTATTAAGACTTTTGGGCAAACAAAAAACCACCCACCGACACAATCCCTTGTATCAATAGATGGTATCTGATTTGGCTAATCTACTGCCAAATGATAAAATGCACACCCCTTGTCGAAAGTCCAACGATTTGAGGATTGGGGTGTGCATTCTCGTCAGGGGGGACAATTACAGAGAGACCGCTCTCCGTTATCTCAGTATGATCTTACTCCCGCCAAAAGCATCTGTCCCCGTTTATATGCCCGGTGCTAACGAAGGTCTGCAGGTGTAGCCCGAGCGAATTCTACGGTTTCGATGCGCTCAAAACCGAGTGAGTCGTAAAGCCTCCGAGCGTTGACGTTGATATCTACTACGTCGAGATAGACGGTGTCCACACCTCTTTGTCGCAGTAGGTTAACCGACAAGTGGGTAAGTTGCCGCCCAAAGCCACGGCCTTGATACGCTTGGTCTATGGAAATGGTATCTATGAAGTCTGAGCCCAGTAGAGTATAGCCAACAGCTTTGCCATCTTCATAGAGCAAAAAAATGTTGCTACTGTCATCAATGAGCTGTTTTCGAGTCTTTGCTTCGTTACAGCCTGCAGGGTATGTGTCGATCGGCTCTATATCGCACTGGCTTCTGAGCCAGCGGAACCCGTCGTTGGTGAGGCGCACATAGTCCTCAAACATTTGATTAGTGTAGGGAACTGGCTTAATATCTACTTCTGCAAAGTTCGGACCGGTATAGCGCATGGTATGAGCTGAGTACCAGGGCGTGAAGCCGTGTTTGGTGAAGAGCTGGGGGTTGGCCCCATCATCGGTTCGATAAGTTGTGTAAAGCCTTACCACACTAAGATCCTCGAGGTGCCCTTTCACCGTCTGCCATAGCTTTTCCCCTATACCCTGCCGCCTGTGATTGGGCGCAGTATATACCCAGAGCCATACTTCCTGGCCATGTTGGGACTCACTTACCTTCCCTAAAGCGGCACAGCCATGTAAGACTTCGTCTTCAAAGACCCAGGTAGTGCTGCTTTTAACTCGCTCTTCAATTTCAGTGGGCCTCATCTGTCTGTTCTGAAGTACCATTTCTATAATTGCTGGCAGATCATTATCCATAAATAGGCGAATCATAGCTACACCACTTTCATCGTATTGGGGGTAATGCCAGAGGTTGCAAACGGAATAAGCCAGTGGGAGTGTTTCCCTTAAGGTCAGCATCCTGCCGGTGAAAGGAGCTCTGCGAGGTCAGCGTCTAGGAGAAAGCTCCTGAAGTCTTTGGGTCAGCTATTGCGATGACCAGTATTATCTATACTTGCACCTTCAAGCAGTCCCGCCCGTCCACTCTGCAGGGGTGTCTCAAACTGGCCGTGGTCGCTGGCCCAATTTGCATGCCTGAGACAAATACGCTGCATTGGAGTACATGGTAATCAGGAACGCACTGCACAGTAACTCGTCATCAATGGCATCACAGTTCATAACAAAGGTATATGGTAAATAGAACGGGATCTCAGTTCGGCCGATAACGAAAAAATCAATCCACACGTTTGTGTCGCTACTAATATATTCCATTGTCAGTCCTTACTGAAGCAACAGCGAGAAACTATGTCGTCATATGGGATTCTTAATAGTTCAGCTCCTCTTTGCATACTGACTTCATGTTCATTTACCGCACGATACACTAACTGTTCAAACAGAGTAGGGACTTCATTCTCAATGCGGTGTGGTTCATTCTTTCTCCATCCGGCTTGAGAGGCATCAACATAAAACCCTTTTGCTAAGCTTGCTGAAATGATACCCGACAATTGAGCACGCTTGACAAGTAGGTACATTGAAATACCGTATTCCTGTGCCACTAATAACATATCTTTTGATACTGCAGTTCTGCGAACTCCGAGCTCTCTGATGGCATCAGTCTTTGGAAACAGGAAAGCACCGCTGATTGCAGTTGACAGATCTTCAATTTTGCGATCTTCCATATCGTCCGGCCATTTGAACATGAGATGAGAGAGCTCATGTACAATGGTGGATCTCTTTCTTTCAGGACTCATTTTCTTATTAATCACAATATATGGGCACTCGTTAACAAAGCCGTTCATCCCAGAAAACTTGTCACTGTTGATCTCGCAAGCATATACCAAGACGCCCTTGTTTTCCAGAATCTCGACTAAGTTATCTATCGGCCCGTCAACCGCCAGGTTCAAGTGGTTTCTCAGTGCTTGCGCATCGCCTTCACTCTCGCCCGAGAGGCTAAGTACGCCAGTATCAGGAGCTTTTGGCAGAACCTCTCCCCCTAGTATTTCGACTATTGTCATAAATCGATTGAAATATTCTTCTACTGACTCTCGCACATAGTCCTGTTGAGCAACTGAAAGCGTTGAGTTTTTTCTGAACTCACCATGGCAAAACACCAGTTTTTCATCTCGGATAGCCAAAAAATCCGACACACGCACGCCAAGTATCATTGCCAACCGTTTGAGCAAATCCATGTCAGGCTTTCGCTTGCCGTTCTCGTAATTTGAGATTGCCATTGGAGAGACACTAACTTGTTCAGCCAACTCTTTCTTAGACATAGCGTTCTTCAAACGGTAGTATTTCAAATTCTTGCTGAACACTCTCTTCACCCCCTCTGTTTATATTATACTAAAAATCACGCCAAAATAAACACTAAGACAAGCAAGTCTACTACTAATTCTTTAGGGACAGGCTCTTTACTTTATCCCTCGATTTCAGTTCCATCCTTAAAACTAAATACCAGTTTGCCTCTGGTGGTGACGGTAACCTTTTCGACCGCTACCACCCACAGCCTCTCGTCGAACTCCTCCGGAACCAGCGCGCGCGTCTCTATCCCCTGGATAAAACCTTCAAGCATCAGGAATTTACTCTGGCGTTCACGCCTCAGCCCCTCAAGCTCGGCGACCCGCTCCGAACGAAGGGGACAGGTACTTTTGTTCCTCGCGAAATTTCCGATTGCCCAGAATAACGAAATCGCGACGGGTCGCTGTGAAGTTGCACTATCACCGCCCCCATTTTTTGTGAGAATCTGCATCTAGTTCAGCGTGTCACTAGGGGCGATAGCTGCTGGGATACTGAAGGGAATCTGAAATGAATTGCGGAACAAAAAGAAGAACGAAATCGCTATCGCGATAGCTTAAGATAACGGAAAAAGACGAAAAGGCTCGCCGCTTGGCGGCTTATCCAAAGCTTTGGATAACCCGCCCTGAGGAGTGCCCCGAGTTCTTTCTTGCACGCTTCCATCTGGCATTTGGAAAGGTGCCGTCAGCCACCTTTGGATGTAAAGAATAATCCAAGGGCTATCGGTGTGTTTTCTGATTGCTTTCATCAGTAGCTCGTGATCAATGTTGTCGAACCATCCTTTGATATCAATCTCTAGTACCCAGTCATACTTCCAGCACCTCTGCCTCGTCACCTCTAGGGCATCGGCAGCAGATCTTCCGGGCCTATACCCATATGAATCGGCATGAAAGATGGGCTCTACCAGTGGCTCAAAGTACATTTTGACGACCATCTGTGCCACTCGATCTGCCACGGTTGGCACGCCGAGTATGCGCTTGCCGCCATTCTTCTTGGGTATTTCTACGGCCTTATCGACACCTGCGGCTCCCTTGTTCGCCTTTACTCTTCGAAATGTTTCTAGCACTATGTGCTTGGAGATTTCGTAGGACTTTGTTTCGTTCATTGGATCCTCCCTTACGGTTGACCGTTGTTCAAAACTAGATAACATGACCCCTTCGCTCCGCTCCTATTACAGGAGCTTCAACACTACTACAGGTCATTCCGTCCCTGTCCTTCGCATTGGTACTCTCACCCTTACGGTTTCCGCCGCTTGGATTTCTCCCTTAGCATCGAAGGACAGGTTCCCACGTTCCACAAAAAAGCCTATGCTACGTTCATGCCGCCTGTATACCGGTCACAGTTTCGATACTTCATCAGCGGTTCAGTTTCATTCATCTCCGTAGCATTTACCTGTCGAGGTCCTGCCCCGACTTTTCCTTAACGCTCACCACCATGGCTCTTGACCACAGCAGCTTAAGGTGGTTTGAAGCCTCCACCTGTATGGCGGCTCCGAGGGGCCTTCCCCCATCTCCTGTGTAGCACGGCTTAGTTCATGTAGCAGTCTCTTGCTACACTACTGTGCCTTCGTGGCGCAACGTCCCCCGTTTTCCTTTAAACTCAGCAATTGCCTTGTGGTCGGTATGGAGGCTCTTTAGCAGCCAAATGAGCTCGGTGTTTCTACCGAGCTCATCCTCTAACGAAGAACGAATGCCGTGCTGCCAGCAGGTCCTTTGCGGCATACGAAGGTCTTCTCATTACTGATGGTATAGCGTTCACAAAGCTAAGCCTCTCCAAATCCATTACTTCTACAAGGCAGTCTATGATCCGGACGGTTGACACAGTCTGACGTCACCGGTGTTACACAGTAACCTTTCTCTTGTGAAACGCAGAAGGTACAAGCCGATACGCTTCTTTTTTGTCCATTTTGGTCATATACCGCGTAGCAATCCGCTCATTGCAGTTTGGGCAGAATATTGCTCCGTGGTACTGAGAAAAGTCTACCGCGCCGTCGATGATACGCTCGTTATACATTTTCACAAAATTGCTTTCGCCGACTTTCTGATAATGAGCAATGAAAGTCTTGCAGTGAGCGCAGCTAACCGCCAAAACATGGCTGCCCCGGACTTTCTTACAGTTTGGGTTAAGGATTCTTTTCATGCTAATGCACCTTCTCTAGCTTTCCACCACCTCAGGCGATGAATGATCACGGTATCTGACGTTTCACCTGCTGCTACTTTAGACTCGCAGCAAACCCCTAAAACCTCTGGCAGCATAGTAGGATTTTGCACGGTTGTGTACACACAAACCTGTCGCAGAGACGGTCACAGAAGATTGCGCCACCAGCTTTCTGATGCTCAGTGGTGTCTTTACCCAACTCGATGTTTTGGTGTCAACTCACCGTATTGCTGCAACTCACGATACTGCTCTTCGGTAACAGATCGATGTCCATGCCCGCAGCCATATCAACGACCCTCGGTGCAGCTACTCCTGCTTTCATGTCGACGGTGACCGTACTCGCAGGTGTAGTGCGGGCCGATAATGCCTTGTGGGTGTAGAATGTGTTGATAATAGTGCCTCCCGTGTCTATTCGGGCTTAGGACCGTCATCTTCTTCACCGTTCGTACCCTCAATCACTTCGCCTAGTAGTCTTGAGAAGTCAACTGCGTTTTTTCCCGTAATCACAGGTTTGCCAGTCCGTTTCTCAATGTCTCGCCTTGCGCCTCCAGCAACTTCGCCACCGGAACGAGCCACACTTTGGTTCTCATCGAAGGTCTGGGGTTCCTGGCTCTTTGAAAGCTCAGTCGTTGTAGCTTCTGCAAGCATATTTAGCACCAGTTCCAACGTGGACATATTGTCTCTGAGGTTTTCCTTTTTTAGTCCCTTTAGCCTTTTGTATTGCCGAGTGCTCATGCCAGACCACGCCTTCGTGATTTCGTCAGTGAGGATTGCATATTCCACACCCTGCCTCACTCCACGGTTATCCCACTCATCGGCAAGTTCCTTACGTACCTGGATGGCCTGCAAACGCTGGTTAATCCACTCGCGAGTGTATCCTTTTTTCAGATATGTAGTTAGGGCGCGCTCGATGGCCTGTTCGGGGTCGATCGTTTCTTCAAATCGCTCGCGACCGACCGAAGCAAGCCACATCTTTAAAGGCTCGGCTTTCGGGGATGGGATGGACTGGATGATACGGAGAAGCTGCTCAGTGCTTGCGACATCTGTACTATAGTGTTTGCCATCAGCTGCTTTCATTTTCAGTTGTACGATTTTCTCGTACAACTGACTCCCCTCAGATTTTAGCTTTCGTTTTAGGTCACTCCAATAGCGGCGAGGATTTCCGCTTTCGGTTAGAACATCAATCACATCTACTATTGAGAAGTACCATTCCTGTTCGTCCTCGTCCCATGCCGTGCGGATCTTTTTGTCTTGAAACAATTGGATTCGATTGTCGTCCATAGCTTTCCCCTCCATTAACATGTTGTTGCTAGACTAAGACTGTCTTTGCATGTTAAAGTATTCGCCCTTCACGCGCCCGCTTTTCTATGGGCACATCAACCTTAGTCTCGCCTTCTCAGTCTGATACATTGCCGAATGATCTTCAATATTCAATACCTAGCACAGCTAGAATACTGACCACGACAAGATAGACAAACCATTACAGCTTCGTCAGCCTCATCAAATACCTTGCCACAAAACTGACATATTTTTGCATTGCAGGGGATTTCTCCCTTACAGCCCAAGCACACCTTGTGCTGGTATGCAAGTGTATACGCAACTAAGAACCCCAATGCCGCACCAGCCGCCGTTTACTAGGTTTTGCCCAAGCAGTTACACACCCTACAAGCGGCTAAAACAATATAACCACTACAATAACAACTGCCATGATGATGGGTAAAACTAACATCGTGCTCTATCCCATCATCTTTCCCATCTTACGTTGCCGACCAGATTTGGTCAAGGGAACACCTATCTTCCGTGAAATCCTAGACTTCGCTGCAGAAATGCCAACAGCCCTCTTCCATGAAAAGCCACCTCTGTTCGCCATTGTTAAGCCTCCTTCCTTTTAATTGCCTTGAGTGCTATGAAGATGTGATCAAGTTGGTCTTCCGACAACGAATTAAAGTCTTGTAGCTTTGAGATTCCTTCTGCTTCAATCAGCATCAGAGACAGGCTGCCAGCTATTACAATGAACGTTGTAACGTACAAGGCATAGATGAGTCCGCTGGTGTCTAGAAAGGTTCTAGCCTGCTTCAGACCAACTCCTAGCCCAACTTTCGGCTAGAAAGGCGAAGGAGCCAGCAAACACAGGGTTTGCGTTTCCGCGTTGGTCACTACAATCTAGTTGCCACGTAGGAGACCTGCTTGCGCGGCAACTGCTTAATATCTAGTTTGTAGTAAATATCCTGGTGGGCTGCTTCCGGTGTGCCGGTGAGCCTGATGTGATGAATCTTCCCTAGATTATCTGTGAGAATAACTGTCGAGCGTTGATGTGTAGACAACACGGTTCTAATCGTCGACCAGCGGCGAGTGTCGCCTTGCTTGCGCAACTCTTGCTCTATGGCGTTTAGTAAATGATAGGCCAAAACAGAGATGAATAAATGTCCTTCGGTACGAGGCTCGTTCTGGTGATGAATAGGACGTAGGCCAAGATTGCTTTTTAGGGTGCGGAAAGCCGATTCCACTTGCAAAATCGTCATGTACATCTGCCAAACCTCCGAGGCAGTTAGTTCCTGATGGGTGCTTTCAATGACATAACAGCCCGTCAGTATCTCGCGGGTACTGCCACCTCTTCCTTGAGCGACCACTACAAATGCGACAAAGGGGACGGGTACTTCTGTCGCCGTTCCTCCATTGCGAAATGCCCTTCTTTACGGTCACCGCCAAGAGAACCTAACTCTATAACATCAGTAAGCGTCAAATGACGCACACATATATCTGGCCAAACTCCTTATTAGCTCCCGACCAGCTTGACCCTCCCCGCCGCAAAGCCATGGCTGTACCTGACTCTATCTCAGGCTCCCCTGCACAGATTGTCCTGTAACAGCACAGCCCCCGCCGTGCCGGAGCAAGGCGGGGGCTGAAAGAATATTTTTAGCTTTTATGAACTCGGCAGTTGTCGGGGATAGTTGTTGACCAGGGCATTAGACTATCTAAAACGTCCTTGTCCGTGATCTTTAAGTTTGGCATCTGCTCGAAGAGATACACTAGGTAGGCGT